>NZ_NCFJ01000739.1:0-1044 GCF_002281105.1 Polynucleobacter sp. 35-46-11 | reverse complement strand
GCTTGATGTATCCAATCCTCAAGGGTTTGGCCTTTTGGCAAATGGGGATTTACGCTATCTGCAATTGGAATGCCATTACTATCTTTTGTTTTAGAGCGAGGGTCTTTGAGAACGCCATCAATCTTAGCCTCTTTAGTGAGAGGCTTTAAGGCGCCGACTGGACGACCAACCAATTGCTCTAATACACCGCGTTTCACAATCAGATCTGCCTGAGCAGCAATTTCTTGAGAATTAGCAAGGTCAAGAGCTGCTTGTGCGGTGTTGACATCAACAATGGTTGCCAGTCCAGCATCAAACTTGGCTTGAGCAATCTCTAGCTGCTGTTTGATTAGCCCTTTTTTATTACGATAGAGTTCTACGTTATCTTGGCTGGTGAGGGCATCAAAGTAGGCTTGCGATACTCTGATGATTAAATCTTGTTGCGCTAAGTAAAAGCGCATATCCGCAATTTTGGTATTGAGGTCACCCTGCTTAAATGCTTCAAATGCAGCCATATTAAAAACAGGTTGGGTCAGGGTAACGGTATAGTTTTTTTGATCGTATACCCGAGTACTGGGATAAGAGCTAGCAGGAGCATTCCCTGCCGCATGCTGATAGTAGCGAGTGCCACCCGGCACTGCGCTGGCCTGTGGGAGTAAGAGGGACAAGCCTTGCCAATACAACTCTTTACTAGCTTGATAGTTAAAACGAGCAGCATTTAATACGGGGTCGCTAAATGCGGCTTCTTGGTAGAGTCGAATTAAATCCGTTGCCTGACTAGTATTAGCCGTGCTGTTAGCGCCGACATTAGACGGTGCTTCATTGATCGGAATGGCTTGCTTTGGCAAAGCGACCATCTGTGGCGGCATGTCTAGACCTACTAAAGATTGTGCGCTCACAGGGGTTGGCAATGAAGGTTTGGCCCCATTAGCGCTTTGCGCTAGCGCTGCGGATGGATAGACGCCGAGTCCGAACGCCTGACCCAGAATTACACCAAAACTGGTTAACTGAGAGAGGCGAAAACGTGTCGATGTCATCTAATTCGGGTACTTTTCAATGTGCCAT
>NZ_NCFJ01000113.1:0-6541 GCF_002281105.1 Polynucleobacter sp. 35-46-11 | reverse complement strand
CGCTTAGCTTCGGCTGACGTTTTCGGGGGTGGGGAGAATGACTAATCTGGCTACCGCGCAGCAGCTTGCGCCGTCCAATTTACAACTGCCGGTTTCGGCCTATTTTGACGTTGATCTCTATCAGCGTGAAATTGAACTGCTTTTTAAGCAGGGCCCAGGCTATGTTGGTCACGAACTCATGGTTCCTGAAATTGGCTCCTACCAAACATTGACCTCAGAAAATGAGGGTCGCTTGCTAGTTCGTAATTCCCAAGGTGTTGAACTCCTTTCCAATGTCTGCCGTCATCGCCAAGCACTCATGCTCAATGGCAAAGGTAAAGCAGACAACATCGTTTGCCCATTGCATCGCTGGACCTACGATTTAAATGGTCAACTAATGGGTGCACCCCATTTTGAAGATAAGCCCTGCCTCAACCTAGGCAAGTCACCTCTGCAAAATTGGCAAGGACTCTTGTTTGAAGGTCCGCGCGATGTGCGCACGGATCTTGCCAAACTCGGCGTCGCTGATGATCTGAATTTTGAGGGTTACGTTCTCGATCACGTTGAAGTTCATGAATGTAATTACAACTGGAAGACTTTTATTGAAGTCTACCTCGAGGACTATCACGTTGTGCCATTTCATCCAGGCTTAGGTAAGTTTGTTTCTTGCGAAGACTTGCGTTGGGAATTCGGTGACTGGCACAGCGTACAAACTGTTGGCATTCACAAGAACCTGGAGAAACCAGGATCACCGGTTTATCAAAAGTGGCATGAAGCGGTATTACGCCACCATGAAGGCAAAACACCGCGCCATGGCGCCATCTGGCTTACCTACTACCCCAATGTCATGGTGGAGTGGTACCCAGGCGTTTTATGCGTTTCGACATTGCATCCCATGGGCCCTAATAAAACACGCAATATCGTCGAGTTTTATTACCCAGAAGAGAGCGCACTCTTTGAGCGTGAGTTTGTGGAAGCAGAGCGTGCAGCCTATATGGAAACCTGCATCGAGGATGATGAAATTGCAGAACGTATGGATGCTGGTCGCGCCGCCCTACTAGCACGCGGTCAAAATGAAGTGGGGCCATATCAAAGCCCGATGGAAGACGGCATGCAGCATTTTCATGAATGGTACCGTCGCGCCATGAATTACGAAGGCGCATAATTCAGTAATACTCACTCGCTCTAAACAGGAAGCCAACATGACGCCTCTCATTACTGCAAATCAGTTAGAAGAAATCATTAACAGTGGTGAGAATGTATTGCTCTGTGATTGCCGCTTTGATTTAGTGGATCCCCAGGCAGGTCGTAAATCTTATCTTGAGGGCCATATTCCTGGGGCCCTCTATGTCGACCTAGACCATGACTTATCCGGGGAAAAAACGGGTAAGAATGGTCGTCACCCACTGCCTAGTCCTGAAGCTTGGGCACAAACCAAATCTCGCTTAGGCATTGACTCCAATACTTTATTGATTGCCTACGACAATCAGGGCTCTGTATATGCCAGTCGCTTATGGTGGATGCTCAAAGCTACTGGCCATGCCAATGTCCAAGTCTTAGATGGCGGCCTAGATGCCTGGAATGGTCCGATTGGCACACTGCCGCGTGAAGCGAAACCAACAACAATGCCAGTACCTGTAATGCCTTATGTTGGCTTAGTGATAGTAGAGGAGGTTGTTCACAACCTTCAGGCCAAGATGAATGTCGTTGTTGACGCTCGTGCAAATGATCGCTTCCATGGTCAAAATGAAACCTTAGATCCTGTTGGCGGACACATCCCCAATGCGATCAATTATTGCTTCAGAGAAAATCTTTCCAGAAAAAGCTTCAAAGCACCCGAACAGCTTTTCAAAGACTTTGTAGGTCTGCTGGGCTCAACCAAAGCCTCTGAAGTGATTCATCAATGCGGCTCTGGAGTAACTGCCTGCCATAACCTCCTCGCAATGGAAATCGCGGGCCTTAAAGGCTCACGTCTATATGCAGGCAGTTGGAGTGAGTGGTGTGCCGACCCGAGCCGGCCAGTCGCGCTTTAATGCAGCAGCGAAAGCAAGATTACAAAGCCAACACCGCAAGCAATCAAAATCGTTTGACGTAAGGATTCCGCCCAATGGGGGCGTCGATGCATTTGCGGAATGAGATCACTCACGGCAATATAAATAAAACCACTTGCAGCAATCACCAGCAAGTAAGGCATTGCCGCATGCGCCTTCTCCAAGAAGAAATATGCCAACACCCCACCCACTACTGCAGATAAACCACAAATCAGGTTGTACATCAATGCACGAGTGCGAGTGAATCCGGCATTCAGCAATACGATGAAATCCCCAATCTCCTGCGGGATCTCATGAGCAATGATGGCAATCGCAGTAAAGATGCCGACTTGGTAATCGGCCATGAATGCAGCAGCGATCAACACACCATCAACAAAATTGTGCAGGCCATCACCAACTAAAATCATCCAACCGCTGCGACCCGCCACCTCTGCATCGTGACCATGATGATGGTCATGACCATCGCCTTCGTGATGATGGCTGTGGCGCAGCAAAGCAATTTTCTCAAGCAAGAAAAATCCTAAGAGGCCTGCCAGCAAGGTAGCAAATAGCAGTTGAGGATTGACGCCCGGCATCGTAAATGCCTCAGGAAGAGAATGAAGCAAGGCAGTGGCCAGCAAAATACCTACCGACACACTGACCATACTGTGAACCATCTTCGACAGCAAAGACAAAGAAAAGCTAGCAGCAACAAGAACGCTAACGGTCCCCGCTAGCGCCGTTACTAATAAAATACTTTGCAGTACTGACATGAAAATTAAGCAACCCCGTTTTGTTTAAACCAGGCGATGCATTTTTCCCAACCATCTTTCGCTGGGCCTTCGCGATATAAGGCGCGATAGTCCGCATGAAAACCATGGGGTGCATCTGGATAAATTTCAAAACGGGAGGCTTTAGCGGCTGGATTTTTCGGGGCTGCTGCCGCAAGCGCTTGACGCATCTGCTCAACAGTTTCGAGTGAAATACCAGCATCCGCTCCACCATACAAGCCCAGAACTGGGGCCTTGAGATCAGCAGCAATATCGACTGGATGACGTGGATTGCCTTCGGTCTTTTCACCCACCAAGCGACCATACCAAGCAACACCTGCACGTACCTGTGGAAGTGTGGCGGATAACCAAGTAATGCGACCACCCCAACAGAAGCCAGTTACGCCAACCTTCTTAACGTCTCCACCATTTTTGCCAGCCCATTGAATAGCTGCCTGTAAATCATTTAAGACTTGAGAATCCGGGGTCTTAGCAACGATATTGCTCATGATCTCAGCAGTAGTTCCGTAAGTATTGGGATCGCCAGCTCGGATAAAGAATTCTGGAGCAATCGCCATGTAACCCAATTTAGCAAAGCGTCTAGTGACGTCGGCAATGTATTCGTGTACGCCAAAAATTTCACTAGCCACAATCACAATCGGCAATTTTCCTTTAGCTTTTTCTGGGCGAGAAACATAAGCCGGCATCTGAAAGCTGCCGACCGGAATCATTTGCTCACCCGCTTTAATGCCAGTGAAATCGGTTTCGATTGCTTGTGCCATCACAGGCTCTGAAGCGGCCACAAAACCAATCCCCATGGTGGTTGCAGTAATGGCGGAGGCTTTCATAAAACCCCTTCTACCGCTAGACACCATTTTTGAATCCTGATCTTTTTTCGTTGTCATCTTTAGTCTCCTGATTTAATGCGCTTCTTCCCAATTATCGCCAATCCCAATACCAACCACCAAAGGAACCTTCAGTTCGGCCACCTTGCACATTAAGTCAGGTAACTTTGCCTGTAAGAGCTCCAACTCATCCAAAGGTACGTCAAACACCAGCTCATCGTGAACCTGGAGCAGCATACGGGTCTTGAGACCCTCTTTTTCCAGCCAATTTTCGACTGCAACCATGGCCAATTTAATCAGGTCAGCTGCAGTTCCTTGCATGGGGGCGTTAATCGCAGCCCGCTCGGCACCTTGACGACGAGGACCATTCGAACCCTTAATCTCAGGCAGCCATAGACGTCTACCAAAAACTGTCTCGACATAGCCATTTTCTCTAGCCTCCAAGCGAGTGCGCTCCATATATTGAGCCACCCCTGGATAGCGATCAAAGTACTTGGCAATGTAGTTTTGGGCTGCCGAGCGTTCGATACCCAAGTTACCCGCTAGACCAAAAGCACTCATACCGTAGATCAGACCAAAGTTAATGACCTTGGCATAGCGACGTTGCTCCGAATTGACACTCTCGAGCGGCACACCAAAAATCTCAGCGGCAGTTGCTTGATGCACATCCTTACCTGCAGCGAATGCAGCTAGTAGATTTTCATCTTCAGCAATGTGCGCCATGATGCGCAATTCAATTTGGGAATAGTCGGCAGAGAGCAACTTGCAACCTTCAGCCGGAATAAATGCCTCACGAATACGGCGACCCTCTTCAGTGCGCACAGGAATATTCTGCAAGTTCGGATCGCTTGAAGCCAAACGTCCAGTCACTGCAGTAGCTTGAGAAAAGCTTGTGTGCACGCGCCCTGTTTTAGGGTCTGCCATACGGGGCAGCTTCTCGATATAGGTCGACATCAATTTAGCAAGACTGCGGTAGTCAAGAATGCGCGCAGGTAAAGGATAGTCTTCAGCCAACTTCTGCAAAACTTCTTCATCAGTAGATGGTGCGCCCGATGGCGTCTTCTTAATTACTGGAAGCTCCAGCTGTCCAAACAAAATTTCTGCAATCTGCTTGGGTGATTGAATGTTGAATGGCTGCCCTGCAAGCTGGTGAATCTCAGCCTCTAAAGCTAGGAGACGCTTACCAACCTCTTGACCCTGCTTGGACAGCAGCGCTGAATCAATCCGAATACCATTGCGCTCCATGATGCCCAATACACGCATTGCTGGCATCTCAATGTTTTCATAAACATAAAGAAGGCCTGGACTTGCCTGAATTTGCGGCCATAGCACTTGATGCAAACGTAAGGTAATGTCAGCATCTTCTGCCGCGTAGTCGGTGGCGATCTTCAGATCAACTTGATCAAAGCCAATCTGATGCACCCCTTTACCGCATACCTCTTCATACTTAATGGTCTTCATGCCGAGATGTCGCTCAGCTAAGTTATCCATATTGTGTGGCATGTGTGACTCAAGCACATAAGACTCCAGCATCGTGTCAAACGCAATACCTTGCAAGGTGATGTCATAGTTCGCAAAAATATGGCTGTCGTACTTGAGGTTTTGCCCAACTTTCAGATGGGTAGCGCTTTCTAGCCAGGGCTTCATGCGCGCTAAGACCAATTCGCGACTCAGTTGCGTTTCTCCATTACGGTGCGCCACTGGGATATAGCAAGCCTCTCCAGGAGTCACGCAAAGCGAGATACCAACAAGCTCTGCAACAAGCGCATCTAAGCTAGTAGTCTCAGTATCGACCGCCGTAAGATCGGCGCCTTCAATTTTTTTAATCCAGCGATCTAATGCTGCTTCGTCGACAACACATTCATAGTGTTTTTCAATTGCACCTTGCAGATCAGTTGTTTCTTGCGATAAAGCAGTTGTCGCCTCTGTAGCAGTGGGGCCAAACTTTTTGGTTGTTGCCTTTACGTTATCTTCAACAATATTTTTGATGAGGCTTCCAGCCAAATCAAAACCTCCACCGGTCTCAGGAGCCGCACCACCAAGCTGCTTCTCTACATCACGCAACCAAGTCTTAAATGCGTAGCGCTCAAACAACTCACGCAATAGTGGCGCATCCTCTGGTTTTGCATGCAGGTCATCCAAGCCTGGCAGATGGGGAGATAAATCACAATCCGTTTTGACGGTAATAAGCTGGCGCGCTTGTGGGAGCCACTGCAAACTGTTTCGCAGATTCTCGCCAACAACACCTTTCACTTGATCAGCATTTGCCATCAAGTTGTCCAGGTCGCCAAACTCAGCCAACCATTTGTTAGCTGTTTTAGGACCAGCTTTCGGAACACCCGGCACGTTATCGACCGCATCACCAATAATCGAAAGGTAATCTACGATGCGCTCTGGAGGTACGCCAAATTTTGCAATCACGCCATCGATGTCTAATTTCTCATTGGTCATCGTGTTGATTAGGGTTACTGACAGATTGACTAGCTGAGCTAAATCTTTATCGCCAGTAGAAATAATGGTTTCCCAGCCAGCTTG
Source organism: Polynucleobacter sp. 35-46-11 (assembly GCF_002281105.1). Lineage (NCBI taxonomy): Bacteria > Pseudomonadati > Pseudomonadota > Betaproteobacteria > Burkholderiales > Burkholderiaceae > Polynucleobacter > Polynucleobacter sp. 35-46-11. The sequence continues at coordinate 382 of NZ_NCFJ01000113.1, read as the reverse complement.
GGTAGCCTGGCAAGCTAAGGTACCAATCACATCATCAGCCTCAACCCCAGAAACCATCAGCACTGGCCAGCCTAAGGCCTTCACCATGGCATGGATCGGCTCAATCTGTTTGACCAAATCTTCAGGCATGGGAGAACGGTGCGCCTTGTACTCAGAGTACATTTCATCCCGGAAAGTCTTGCCTTTGGCGTCAAAAACACAGGCAATATGGTCAGCCTTGAGTTCCGAGCGAGCCCGGCGCATCATGTTGACCATCCCATAGATTGCCCCCGTTGGGTCGCCTGCCCCATTTCTGAGGTCTGGCATGGCATGAAAGGCGCGATAGAGGTAGCTAGAACCGTCTACCAACAAGAGTCTATGTTTAGTCATACCGCAATCGTAC
>NZ_NCFJ01000112.1:0-6548 GCF_002281105.1 Polynucleobacter sp. 35-46-11 | reverse complement strand
CGCTTAGCTTCGGCTGACGTTTTCGGGGGTGGGGAGAATGACTAATCTGGCTACCGCGCAGCAGCTTGCGCCGTCCAATTTACAACTGCCGGTTTCGGCTTATTTTGACGTTGAGCTCTATCAACGTGAAATTGAACTGCTTTTTAAGCAGGGGCCAGGCTATGTTGGTCACGAACTCATGGTTCCTGAAGTTGGTTCCTACCAAACTTTGACCTCAGAAAATGAAGGTCGACTCTTGGTTCGCAATCAAGATGGCATTGAACTCCTATCTAATGTCTGCCGTCACCGCCAAGCACTCATGCTTAATGGCAAAGGCAAAGCGGACAATATTGTTTGCCCCCTGCATCGCTGGACCTACGATTTAAATGGTCAACTCATGGGTGCGCCCCATTTTGAAGATAAGCCTTGTCTTAATCTAGGCAAATCCCCCCTGCAAAATTGGCAAGGGCTCTTATTTGAAGGTCCACGCGATGTTCGTGCCGATCTTGCCAAACTCGGTGTTGCCGATGATCTCAAGTTTGAGGGTTACGTTCTGGATCATGTTGAAGTCCATGAATGTAATTACAACTGGAAGACTTTTATTGAGGTCTACCTCGAGGACTATCACGTTGTTCCGTTTCATCCGGGCTTGGGTAAGTTTGTTTCTTGCGAAGACCTGCGTTGGGAATTCGGTGACTGGCACAGCGTACAAACTGTTGGTATTCATAAGAACCTTGAGAAACCTGGATCACCGGTTTATCAAAAGTGGCATGAAGCAGTTCTACGCCATCACGAGGGCAAAACACCTCGCCATGGCGCTATCTGGCTTACCTACTATCCGAATGTGATGGTCGAGTGGTACCCAGGCGTTCTCTGCGTTTCCACCTTGCACCCCATGGGTCCGAATAAAACTCGGAACGTGGTTGAGTTCTATTACCCGGAAGAGATCGCCCTCTTTGAGCGCGAATTTGTAGAGGCGGAGCGTGCAGCCTATATGGAAACCTGCATTGAAGATGATGAAATTGCAGAACGTATGGATGCCGGTCGGGCTGCCCTGCTAGCTCGCGGTCAAAATGAAGTGGGCCCATACCAAAGCCCCATGGAAGATGGCATGCAACATTTTCATGAATGGTACCGTCGCGCCATGAGTTACGAAGGCGCATAATTCAGTAACACCCATCCCGCTCTCAATAGGAAGCCATCATGACGCCTCTCATTACTGCAAATCAGTTGGAAGAAATCATTAACAGCGGTGAAAATGTATTGCTCTGTGATTGCCGCTTTGATTTAGTGGATCCCTTAGCAGGCCGCAAATCCTATCTTGAGGGTCATATTCCTGGCGCTCTCTATGTCGATCTAGACCACGATCTATCCGGTGAAAAGACGGGCAAGAATGGTCGTCATCCGCTACCTAGCCCTGAGGCTTGGGCGCAAACTAAATCACGCTTAGGTATTGACTCAAACACTTTAGTAGTTGCATACGATAATCAAGGCTCTGTATATGCCAGTCGCTTATGGTGGATGCTCAAAGCCACTGGCCATGCCAACGTGCAAGTATTAGATGGTGGCCTAGATGCTTGGAATGGCCCGATTGGCACAATGCCTCGCGAAGCAAAACCAACATCAACGCCAGTACCTACAATGCCTTATGTTGGCCTAGTAACAGTAGAGGAAGTTGTTCATAATCTCCAAGCCAAAAATAATATAGTTGTGGACGCTCGCGCAAATGATCGCTTCCATGGTCAAAATGAAACCTTAGATCCTGTTGGCGGTCACATCCCCAACGCGATTAATTATTGCTTCAGAGAAAATCTTTCCAAAAAAAGCTTCAAGGCACCAGAACAACTATTCAAAGACTTTCATGATCTCTTAGGCTCAACTAAAGCATCTGAAGTCATTCATCAATGCGGCTCTGGAGTAACTGCCTGCCATAACCTGTTGGCCATGGAAGTTGCCGGCCTCAAAGGCTCACGTCTGTATGCAGGTAGTTGGAGTGAATGGTGCGCCGACCCGAGCAGGCCAGTCGCACTTTAATGTAGTAACGAGAGCAAGATTACAAATCCAACGCCGCAAGCAATCAAAATCGTTTGACGTAAAGACTCCGCCCAGTGTGGGCGGCGATGCATTTGTGGAATGAGATCACTCACCGCAATGTAGATAAAACTACTTGCGGCAATCACGAGTAAGTAAGGCATTGCCGCATTTACTCTTTCCAAAAAGAAATAAGCCAATACCCCACCCACTACTGCAGATAAACCACAAATCAGGTTGTATATGAGTGCGCGCGTGCGTGTGAATCCTGCATTGAGCAGTACGATGAAATCCCCAATTTCCTGCGGGATCTCGTGAGCAATAATGGCAATCGTAGTAAAGATGCCGACTTGGTAATCGGCCATAAATGCAGCAGCAATCAAAACACCATCAACAAAATTATGTAATCCATCGCCTACCAAAATCATCCAACCGCTGCGACCCGCTACTTCTGCATCATGTCCATGGTGGTGGCCATGACCATCTCCTTCATGATGATGGCTATGACGTAGTAAAGCGATTTTCTCAAGCAAGAAAAAGCCCAGGAGACCTGCAAGCAAAGTAGCAAATAGCAACTTAGCATCCACGCCCGGCATCGTAAATGCCTCAGGTAATGAATGCAGCAAGGCAGTAGCCAACAAAACACCTACCGACACACTGACCATGCTGTGAACCATCTTTGACAGAAATGACAAAGAAAAGCTTGCCGCTACAAGAACGCTAGCGGCTCCCGCTAGCGCTGTTACCAGCACAATGCTTTGCAGTACTGACATGAAAATTAAGCAACCCCGTTTTGTTTAAACCAGGCAATACATTTTTCCCAGCCATCCTTCGCTGGACCTTCGCGATATAAAGCGCGATAGTCCGCATGGAAGCCATGGGGTGCATCTGGATAGACTTCAAAGCGGGAGGCTTTAGCAGCTGGATTTTTCGGGGCTGCTGCTGCAAGCGCTTGACGCATCTGCTCAACAGTTTCGAGCGAGATACCCGCATCTGCTCCACCGTACAAACCTAGGACCGGAGCTTTCAGGTCAGCAGCAATATCAACTGGGTGACGAGGATTGCCTTCAGTTTTTTCACCAACTAAGCGACCATACCAAGCTACACCAGCTTTGACCTGAGGCAACGTAGCTGAGAGCCAAGTAATACGACCACCCCAGCAAAAACCTGTGACGCCAACTTTTTTCACATCACCACCGTTTTTGCCAGCCCATTGAATGGCTGCCTGCAAATCATTTAAGACTTGAGAATCTGGAGTCTTGGCAACAATATTGCTCATGATCTCGGCAGTAGTTCCATAGGTATTAGGATCGCCTGCTCGGATAAAGAATTCTGGGGCAATCGCCATATAACCTAATTTAGCAAAACGTCTAGTAACGTCAGCAATGTATTCATGTACACCAAATATTTCGCTAGCGACGATCACAATCGGCAAATTACCTTTTGCTTTTTCTGGACGAGAAACATAAGCTGGCATCTGAAAGCTGCCGACTGGAATCATTTGCTCACCCGCTTTAATGCCCTTGAAATCCGTTTCGATTGCTTGTGCCATCACAGGCTCTGAGGCGGCTACAAAACCAATTCCCATCGTGGTTGCTGTAATAGCAGAGGCTTTCATGAAACCTCTTCTGTCGCTAGCAATTACTTTTGAATCTAAATCTTTTTTAGTAGTCATTTTTTGTCTCCTTACCTGTAATTAATGTGCTTCTTCCCAATTATCGCCAATCCCAATACCCACTACCAAAGGAACCTTCAGTTCAGCCACCTTACACATCAAATCAGGTAGCTTTGCCTGCAAGAGCTCCAGCTCATCTAAGGGTACGTCAAATACCAATTCATCGTGCACCTGAAGCAACATACGGGTCTTGAGACCCTCTTTTTCTAGCCAATTCTCAACCGCCACCATGGCCAATTTAATCAGATCAGCTGCAGTACCTTGCATGGGGGCATTAATTGCAGCCCGCTCCGCACCCTGACGACGAGGGCCATTCGAACCCTTAATCTCCGGCAGCCATAGGCGTCTGCCAAAGACTGTCTCGACATAGCCATTCTCTCTAGCCTCTAAACGAGTGCGCTCCATATATTGGGCCACACCTGGATAGCGATCAAAGTATTTGGCAATGTAATTCTGAGCTGCTGAGCGCTCAATGCCCAAGTTACCCGCTAAACCAAAAGCACTCATACCGTAGATCAGGCCAAAGTTAATGACCTTGGCATAGCGACGCTGCTCTGAATTAACACTCTCAAGCGGCACACCAAAAATCTCAGCAGCAGTTGCTTGGTGTACGTCTTTACCGGCAGCAAATGCAGCTAACAGATTTTCATCTTCAGCAATATGCGCCATGATGCGCAATTCAATTTGAGAATAGTCAGCAGAAAGAAGTTTGCAACCTTCCGCCGGAATAAACGCTTCTCGAATTCGTCGACCCTCTTCTGTACGAACAGGAATATTTTGCAAGTTTGGGTCGCTTGAAGCCAAGCGCCCTGTCACTGCAGTCGCCTGAGAAAAACTCGTGTGCACGCGACCGGTTTTAGGATCAGCCATGCGTGGCAGTTTCTCAATATAGGTCGACATTAACTTAGCAAGACTGCGGTAGTCCAAAATACGCGCAGGCAAAGGATAGTCTTCAGCCAACTTCTGTAAAACTTCTTCATCAGTCGATGGCGCACCCGATGGCGTTTTCTTAATTACCGGAAGCTCTAGCTGACCAAATAAAATTTCTGCGATCTGCTTAGGGGATTGAATGTTGAATGGCTGTCCAGCCAGCTTATGAATCTCTCCCTCCAAGGCAAGCAAACGCTTGCCGACCTCTTGGCCTTGCTGAGATAGCAGCGCCGAATCAATCCGAATGCCATTGCGCTCCATGATGCCAAGCACACGCATGGCTGGCATCTCAATGTTTTCATAAACATAAAGAAGGCCTGGGCTTGCCTGGATTTGAGGCCACAGTGCGTGGTGTAAACGCAAGGTAATGTCCGCATCTTCTGCCGCATAGTCTGTAGCGATCTTCAGATCCACTTGATCAAAACCAATCTGATGCACGCCCTTACCGCATACCTCCTCATACTTAATGGTCTTCATGCCGAGGTGTCGCTCGGCTAAGTTATCCATGTTGTGCGGCATATGTGATTCAAGTACATAAGACTCCAGCATGGTGTCAAATGCAATGCCCTGCAAAGTAATGTTGTAGTTCGCAAATATATGGCTATCGTACTTGAGGTTTTGACCTACCTTCAAATACAAAGCGCTTTCCAACCAAGGCTTCAGGCGGGCTAAGACTAATTCACGACTGAGTTGAGCCTCCCCATTACGGTGCGCCACTGGGATATAGCAGGCCTCTCCAGAGGTGACACAAAGCGAGATACCGACAATCTCAGCAGCTAGCGCATCCAAGCTAGTAGTTTCTGTGTCGACAGCTGTTAGTTCTGCACCTTCAATTTTTTTAATCCAGCGGTCTAGTGCAACCTCATCCACCACACACTCATAGTGTTTGGCAATAGCGCCTTGCAGATCCATTGTTTCTTGCGATAAGGCAGTTGTTGCCTCTGTAGCAGTAGGGCCAAACTTCTTGGTGTCAGCTTTTACATCTTCTTCCGAAGAATTTTTGATGGGACTGCCAGCTAAATCAAAACCGCCGCTAGCTTCAGGAGCCACTCCGCCCAACTGCTTCTCCACATCACGCAACCAAGTTTTAAATGCGTAGCGTTCAAACAGTTCACGCAAAAGCGGTGCATCCTCTGGTTTTGCGTGCAAGTCATCCAAGCCTGGAAGATGGGAGGATAAGTCGCAATCCGTTTTCACAGTAATCAGCTGTCGCGCTTGTGGAAGCCACTCCAAACTATTACGCAAGTTCTCGCCTACAACACCCTTCACTTGATCGGCATTTGCCATCAATTTATCCAGGTCACCAAACTCAGCTAACCATTTGTTGGCTGTTTTAGGGCCCGCCTTCGGAACACCGGGTACGTTGTCGACGGTATCCCCAATGATCGACAGGTAATCTACGATGCGCTCTGGAGGTACGCCGAATTTTTCGATAACACCATCGATATCCAACTTCTCATTGGTCATCGTATTAATCAAGGTAACCGAGGAATTCACTAACTGAGCCAAATCTTTGTCGCCGGTAGAAATAATGGTTTCCCAGCCAGCTTGGGTAGCTTGGCAAGCCAAGGTACCAATCACATCATCAGCCTCAACCCCAGAAACCATCAGTACTGGCCAGCCTAAGGCCTTGACCATCGCATGGATCGGCTCAATTTGTTTGACTAAATCTTCAGGCATGGGGGAGCGGTGCGCCTTGTACTCAGAGTACATTTCATCCCGGAAAGTCTTACCTTTGGCGTCAAAAACACAGGCAATATGGTCAGCCTTGAGTTCCGAGCGCGCTCGGCGCATCATATTGACCATCCCATAGATTGCCCCTGTTGGGTCACCCGCCCCATTTCTGAGGTCTGGCATGGCATGAAAGGCGCGATAGAGGTAGCTAGAACCGTCTACCAACAAGAGTCTATGTTTAGTCATACCGCAATCGTAC
>NZ_NCFJ01000738.1:0-1049 GCF_002281105.1 Polynucleobacter sp. 35-46-11 | reverse complement strand
CGCAACTGACGCGCCATCACATCGTTGATGGTGTAGTTACGAACGTGACCCATATGCAACTTACCGGATGGATAGGGCAACATAGAGCAAGCATAGTATGTTGGCCTTGGTTTACCGGAAGCATCTAAAGCATTCTCGGCAACCTTGTAAGCTTGTGCGCTTTCCCAATCAGCTCGCGCTGCAGCTTCAATACTGCGGTGATCGTAATCCTTACTCATTCAATACAACTCTTTTCTTCTATTCTGATTTACTCAACTTACTTGTTTTTTTACTTACGCAGGCCAAGAACATCTTGCATGTCATATAAGCCGGAATTCTGAGCCTGCAAAAAACGTGCAGCACGCAATGAACCTTGCGCATAAGATTGGCGGCTAGAAGACTTATGACTAATCTCAATGCGCTCGCCCTCACCTGCAAATAAGACAGTGTGATCACCCACAATATCTCCACCACGAATAGTGGCAAAACCAATTGAGCCAGCTTTGCGCTCGCCGGTATGGCCTTCGCGAGCATACACAGCTACATCATCTAATTTTTCCCCAAGTGCATCTGCAATCACCTCACCCATTCTTAGTGCAGTGCCCGATGGGGCATCTACTTTATGGCGATGATGGGCTTCAACGATTTCAATGTCGTAACCCTCGTTCAACATCTTGGCGGCAATCTCAAGCAACTTAAATGTCGCATTGACGCCCACACTCATATTTGGCGCAAATACGATAGCTAAATTAGCAGAGGCTTTTTTCAGGCTGTCGATTTGCTCTGGGCTCAGACCGGTGGTACCGATAATCATTTTGCTGCCAGTCTTTTGCGCCACAGCTAAATGGTCCATCGTGCCTTCTGGTCGTGTGAAGTCAATTAAGAACTCAGCACCACTCAAAGCCTTTGCAATATCCGATGTAATGGCTACGCCAGTTTTTTTACCCAAGAATGCGCCAGCATCTTCACCTAGCAGCAAGCAAGACTCATGCTCAAGCGCGCCCACCAGCTCAGCATCTGTGCAATTGAGCACAGCCTCGATCAACATTTTTCCCATGCGGCCGGTTGCA
>NZ_NCFJ01000737.1:0-1050 GCF_002281105.1 Polynucleobacter sp. 35-46-11 | reverse complement strand
GCGTGCCGTGGCGGCTATCGACCCGAGTAAATACAGCATAGTCCGCACCAAAAATGGCAAATTCCAGCTATTATCGGCCACCCGCAAGGTATCTGTTGTGTTGTGCTCAGACACTGGCAGCGGGCCCCAGGTGGTTGGTGTTCTGGCCGGTAATGTGGCGCAGGCTCCTAAAGTTCCGGTCAAGGCCTGCGTGCCCAGCAACGGTGCCAGTTCCGAGGATGATAATGCGCTTCCCGGCAGCCTTGGGCCGATGAAAAATGCCGCCGTCTTTAAGCTTCGTTCAACGCTTGAGGTCATCCAGTATGTCGGCCAGGTGCTGGCATTTCAGGAGGAGCAAACCGCCGCGCACCCCGACCGTCCGGAGCGTTGCATCACCCTTGAGTACGAGAATTTAAATGGCCCGACCTGCAATGGCGGCGTATTATTTCATCTGGTTGGCCCAAGCCCCGGGCCGTCGCTCGACCAAGGCAATAGCGTGACGTACGATGGTGAGACATGGTCCCTGCCAGACCCTGCGGCCTGCACCAACCCTGAGCATTGTGACCACACGCTGCAAACCATGTCGATGATCTCATTGCTGCTCAACGAGAACAAGTCAGCGAAGGATATCGGTACAACCCAGGCTGTTCAGGTTGTGCCTTAGTCGGCGCGATGACCGGTTAGACCTCAGTCTGCCCCGCGTTTCACCGCCTGCACACGCCCACCTTAAAGGTGAGCAAGCTTGTCGTTTATTTTTTATGAGTAAGAATTATTCTCACGAGGCACGATGATAGGGACCCTACAGGTAACATCATTTCCCATGCCGCGAGAGCCGGTTAGTCAGTACGATAGCCCAATAATACATCACGCCGTTATGGTGGCTTGATTCCGCTCCTTCCCCAAAAACGTCAGGAAAACTGCCAAAAATTACGCGATATTTCGTTCATGAACTGGGTTCCGATTCACTGGCATTGTCATGAGAAATTATTGCGAAACTGCATGATTTCGCTTGTGAATCCGGCGTTAGGTGTTAATATTCAACTAAAATCATGTGTTTTGTGTGATAGGTTT
>NZ_NCFJ01000736.1:0-1051 GCF_002281105.1 Polynucleobacter sp. 35-46-11 | reverse complement strand
GGATATGACTGGTGTTGTCAGCAATGTCTTAGAAGCGCTTGATGTTGCTGGGCGAGACATGATAGGCATTCTAGGTGGTTCTGGCGGTCTTGGCTTTCAACTACTAAGTATTTTGATGGTAATCATGGTTCTTTATCACATGATTATTTTCATGCTTGATGGCAATGGGCGAGTTATGGTGGATTTAACAAAGTTAGCGTTTACATGGTTGTTCTTGGCTTCCATGCTTGCTGCTTGGACTTCTCCTGCAACAACAGGCGGTGTAATGAAAGATGTGTCCGTCGCAGGCTTTTTTCTTAATGCTATACCAAGTATCGCTAATAAATTTACAAAGAATCAAAACGCAACAGAAATCATTGTTGATAAGCATGTTGTAGCGATGGGCAATGCTTTTAAAGTGCTTTTAAAAGAGCAGCAATATGAACCAAAACCAGATGAGGGTTTGAGTTCTAAGATTCTTAATTACGGAAAGAATTGGGTTCAAGATAAGCTGCAATGGGCTTTTCTTGTTGAAGATGCCGTTGGTCTCATTATTTCGAGCGCCATTCTCATAGTGGCAGCAGGATTTATTTTGTGGTCGTTACTAACTTTTGTGTTTGTGCTGAATGCCGGACAAGTAATGCTATACATCGGCTTAGCAATTGGTCCGCTTTTGATTCCTTTTCTGCTTATACCTAGCTTATCTTTCCTTTTTAACGGTTGGATCAGGTTCATGATTTCTGCAGCACTATACAAAATCATAGCCGTATTAGTCGCTTTGCTGGCTCTAGGCACTATTGACCAGGTAGCTACCTATTCCTCAAACATGGCAACTAAAGACGAAAGTATTATTTTTCTCTCATTAATGGTTTTGTTCTTTGCAATGCTGGGTAAGCAGCTCATGGGCTTAGCTGACAACATGTCTTCCTCATTAGCAACTGGCGGTTCAAGTTCAGGTGGTGCAGGTGATTCAAGCAAATTGGTCATGTTTGCCGGTCGTATGAGTGGTGGCAAAAGTGGCAGTGCGAAAAGTGATGGCGCTAAATCAGAAAAAACAAAACCAACAACAAAA
>NZ_NCFJ01000735.1:0-1051 GCF_002281105.1 Polynucleobacter sp. 35-46-11 | reverse complement strand
CACGCGCGCTTCGATTGCTTTAGCATCGCCAGCACCGTCAATGATGATGGTGTTTTCTTTGCCTACTTCGATACGCTTGGCTTGACCCAAGTGCTCAAGAGTTGTTTTCTCGAGTGTGAGGCCGATTTCTTCAGCGATCACTGTACCGCCAGTCAAAATCGCGATGTCTTCCAACATGGCTTTACGACGATCGCCAAAGCCTGGGGCCTTAACAGCACAAGTCTTGATGATGCCGCGGATATTGTTCACAACCAAAGTTGCCAAGGCTTCGCCTTCAACATCTTCTGCAATGATCAACAATGGACGACCAGACTTCGCTACTTGCTCGAGTACTGGGAGCAAATCACGGATGTTGCTAACTTTCTTGTCAAACAAGAGAACGTAAGGAGTTTCCAATACGGCAACTTGCTTTTCAGGTTGGTTAATGAAATATGGAGAGAGGTAGCCGCGGTCAAACTGCATACCTTCAACTACTTCAAGCTCATCTTCCAAAGACTTACCATCTTCAACAGTAATAACACCTTCTTTACCTACTTTTTCCATTGCTTCAGCAATTCGCTGACCAATGCTGTGATCGCTGTTAGCTGAGATTGAACCAACTTGAGCGATTTCTTTAGTAGTTGTACAAGGCTTACTGATCTTCTTGAGCTCTTCGATTGCAGCTGTAACTGCTTTATCAATACCGCGCTTCAAGTCCATTGGGTTGTGACCTGAAACTACGTATTTCATACCTTCGCGAACGATAGACTGAGCCAATACAGTTGCGGTAGTTGTACCGTCACCAGCGATGTCATTGGTTTTGGAAGCAACTTCCTTCACCATCTGAGCACCCATGTTCTGGAGCTTATCTTTGAGTTCGATTTCTTTAGCTACGGATACGCCATCCTTAGTGATGGTTGGGCCGCCAAATGAACGCTCGATAACCACGTTACGACCTTTTGGTCCCAAAGTAGTTTTTACTGCGTTCGCCAGAATGTTTACGCCTTCTACCATCTTGGTACGGGCGTTATCTCCAAATACGACGTCTTTTGCTGCCATGATTGAGTTCCTT
>NZ_NCFJ01000111.1:0-6602 GCF_002281105.1 Polynucleobacter sp. 35-46-11 | reverse complement strand
CTCGCACTCCAAGCCAGAAGACCATTAGATGAAGCCCAGCATGCGGGCTAAGCTAGACCACCTAGACACGCGCTTAGCCGAACTCAATTCCCTATTAACTACCGAAGAGTCCACGAAAGACATGGACAACTATCGGAAGCTCACGCGTGAGCATTCTGATATCGCAACAGTAGTGGAGCAATTTGGCTTATACAAACAAGCTGAGGCTGATGCTCAAGCTGCTGAAGACATGCGTAAAGATCCTGAGATGAAGGACTTTGCTGATGAAGAGCAAAAACAAGCTCAAGCCACTATGGAAGAGCTGGAAGGCGTACTTCAAAAACTACTATTACCTAAAGATGTCAATGACGAGCGCAATGTCTTCTTAGAGATCCGTGCAGGTACGGGTGGCGACGAGAGCGCACTCTTTGCGGGTGACTTACTGAGGATGTATACCCGCTTTGCTGAACGCCAGGGCTGGAAAGTAGAAGTAGTGAATACCGCTGAATCCGATCTTGGTGGATATAAAGAAGTTGTTCTGCGCCTAGTTGGTCAGTCAGTCTACTCACGTCTCAAATTTGAATCTGGTGGTCACCGCGTACAACGTGTACCCCAAACAGAAACTCAAGGGCGTATACATACGTCAGCGTGTACGGTAGCAGTGATGCCTGAAGCTGATGAATTGGAGGCTGTAAAGATTAATCCCGCTGAACTGCGTATTGATACTTTTAGAGCATCTGGTGCTGGTGGCCAGCATATTAATAAAACAGATTCTGCAGTGCGTATCACGCACTTACCGACGGGCACAGTAGTGGAGTGTCAGGATGACCGTAGCCAACACCGTAACCGCGAACAAGCGATGAAGGTGCTGGTCTCACGCATCATGGATGCGCGTGAACGTGAGAAACATCAGCTCGAAGCGCAAACCAGAAAGTCCCTCATTGGTTCTGGTGATCGCAGCGACCGTATTCGTACTTACAACTTTCCGCAGGGTCGTATTACTGATCACCGTATTAATCTAACGCTCTATAAGATTGATGCCATGATGGATGGCGATCTCGATGATCTCTGCAATGCCCTAGCGTCCGAGCATCAAGCAGAGCTGCTTGCAGCGCTTGGCGACAGTTAATACCAGTAGGATGAGCCTCAGCCAGTCTTTACGCGAATTAATTAGCAACTGCACATTGCCAGCCAATGAAGCGCGGATATTGCTTGCCCACCTACTTGAAAAACACTACCAACTCCCACGCTCCGCCTTGCTATCCCGCGATGACATGAGCTTGGATGAGCAAGCTTTTCAGGAGTGGGACAGTCTAGTCTCCAGAAGAGTGAATGGTGAGCCCATCGCCTATATCTTAGGCAAGAAAGGCTTTCACAATATTGAGTTACAGGTAGGGCCTGGGGTGCTTATCCCTCGCCCAGAGACTGAGCTCCTCGTTGAGATTGCCCTAACTGCCATCACCAAGCTCAATAAACCCACTAAGGTATTGGATTTGGGCACAGGTTCTGGTGCTATCGCCCTGTCTATCGCCAACGCATCGCCACTTGCACTTGTTAGCGCAACAGATCAATCGATCGAGGCCTTAGTGATTGCCAAGCAAAATGCTGAACTCCTCAACCTGACAAAACAAGTCCAATTTTTTCAAGGCAGCTGGTACGAGGCACTAGACCAGACATGCCAATTTGATGTGATTGTGAGTAATCCGCCCTATATCGCCAATCAAGACTCCCATCTCACTCAAGGGGATCTGCGGTTTGAGCCTGAATCCGCCCTGACCGATTACGCTAACGGGCTAAGTTGCTTAGAGATCATTATTGCCGGAGTAGATAAACGTCTGAAAGCTGGTGGTTTGATTGCCGTCGAGCATGGCTTTGATCAATCTGAAGCGGTAGTGAAGCTAATGAAAGGGGCGGGTCTAATAGATGTGCAAGCTCACCTTGATTTGGCGGGCCACCGCCGAGTAGCTTCTGGGCAAAAAAGGCTCTAAAGCCGACAAAGCGAATTAACCCTTTTCTTCAGATAGCCTTAAAATTACTACTATTGTTAGTTACAGATCAAGATCGCCTTACAGCGCAAATTCAGGAAGAAAATTATGGATACCCAAGCAAGAATTCAAGAAATCGTTAGCAACCATCCTGTTGTATTGTTCATGAAGGGCAATGCTCAATTTCCACAATGTGGTTTCTCTGGCAATGCAGTCAATATTTTGCGCACTTGTGGCGTAGAAAAACTGCATACAGTGAACGTATTGGAGGATGCAGAAATTCGTCAGGGTATTAAGGATTTTGCCAACTGGCCAACTATTCCTCAGCTCTACATCAACGGTGAATTTATTGGTGGCTCTGACATCATGACTGAAATGTTCCAAAGCGGTGAATTGCAAAAGTTAGTTAAAGCCTAAGTCTCGGTAGATTGCGTACAAGGCCACATTAGTGACTTTTGACTTAAGCTCTCTTCTTCTATTTGGCCTGCCATTCGGTTTATGCGCAGGCCTTTTAGTCTATGCTCTCAATTTGCGTTCGGCTCTCACCAGAGTTGAGCAACAAATGCAAATTGATGTTGCACTTGCTGCAAGCTTACGAATAGAACGGGATCAGGCATTACAAAATGCCATTCGACTCGAGGCGGCACTAGATTCTGAACGCAAGCAAGGCTTGGGGAGAATTGAATCTCTAAATGAGGCTAAAGAGGCATTGACTAGCCAATTTAAAAATCTAGCCAACGAAATTCTAGAAGATAAATCGAAGCGCTTCACTGAGCAAAATGTAGCCAATTTAGATGCCTTACTCAAGCCACTGCAAACTAAGCTTTCAGAATTTAAAGAGCAGGTAAATACTTCCTACGGCAATGAAGCACGCGAGCGCTTTGCGCTCAAGAGCGAGATCGAGCGTCTAGCCAATCTGAATTTACGTATGTCAGATGAGACACGTTCGCTGACCCAGGCGCTCAAGGGAGACTCGAAAGTTCAAGGTAATTGGGGCGAGTTAGTTTTGGAATCTATTCTCGAGTCTTCAGGCCTGCGCAAAGGCGAGGAGTATCTTGTACAAGACAGTCACACCCAGACTGATGGCTCACGTCTTCAGCCTGACGTTGTAGTTAAGCTGCCAGAAGGAAGAAGTCTCGTTGTGGATAGCAAGGTTTCCATCACAGCGTATTCACGTCATGCTCAAGCAACCGATCCGACAGTCTCAGAACAAGAGTTAGCGGCGCATATTCAGTCGCTAAGGCAACATATTCAAGGACTTTCCAGCAAGAACTATAGTTCTTTATATGGCATTGGCTCGGTAGACTTTGTATTGATGTTTGTTCCAATTGAACCCGCCTTCCTATTAGCACTGAAAACTGCGCCCAACCTTTACCAAGAGGCATTAGCAAAGAATATTGTGCTTGTATGTCCTAGCACCCTGATGGCCACACTGCGCACCGTAGCCCATCTCTGGCGCCAAGATCACCAAAACCGCAACGCCTTAGAAATCGCAAAGCAATGCGGTACGCTTTACGATAAGTTTGTTGGCTTTGTAGATGATCTTGAAAAACTAGGTCAACGTTTAGATCAAGCTCAAACCAGTTATCACGATGCCTTTAATAAGTTGAAATCCGGCAAAGGCAATCTCATTCGTACCGCAGAGAAGGTACGAGAACTTGGTGTTAAGCCCAGCAAGAATATCTCTGCACCCCTGATTGAATCTTCAACAGATACATAATAAACGCAGAATAAAAATTGACTGCTACCGAATCAGACTCTCAAGCTTCATCGCATTCCTATAGAAAAGTTGCCATTGCAGCCTGCTTTGGAACATTTCTAGAGTGGTATGACTTTCTTACTTTTGCTACTCTGGCTGTAGTTTTTGGCCCCCTCTTCTTTCCCTCAAGCGACCCTAGTACAGCCCTCTTAGCCAGCCTTGCTACCTTCGGAGTGGGTATGGTGGTAAGACCTTTAGGAGCAGCCATTTTTGGAAGTATTGGCGACCGTATTGGCCGGCGCCCCATCTTCATGATCACCATTACCCTCATGGGCATTGCAACAGTCTGCGTTGGCTTTTTACCGACCTATGCGCAGGTCGGGATCTGGGCGCCCATTTTTCTAGTAAGCCTCAGGCTACTTCAAGGCCTCTCTGCAGGAGGAGAAATTGGGGGAAGTGCGGTCTATCTCACAGAACATGCTGGCGAGTCTAATCGCGGCTTTAAGACGAGCTTTTTACAGCTCATGGGGCCACTGGGAATCCTGGTATCTACTCTACAAATTGCCCTACTTCAGACCTACCTCACTCCAGAAGAGTTTCTATCCTGGGGCTGGCGTGTACCTTTTTGGGTTTCACTCATTCTGCTATTGGTCGCATTTAAAGCACGAATGGCTTTAGAAGAAACTCCGATATATTTACAGTTAAGCAAAACAGAATCTCAATCAAAGAGCCCGTTACGAGACAATCTCAAAGACCCCGAAACCAGAAAGAGAATGTTTCTGCTTTTCTTCTGCATCTCTGCTGGTGGCGCAGTACTATTTTTCTGTGTGCAGGTATACACCTCAATCTTCCTTAAGACCACCGTAAAGCTTTCACCACAACTTGTTGATCAGTTAAGCGTTTATGCAACAGTTGCTCTACTACCTCTCACAGTATTTGCAGGATGGCTCTCAGACAAGCTTGGCAGAAAGCCTGTGGTTGTCACCGGCCTAATCTTAGGCGCCACACTAATACTGCCGGCGTTTCACTTATTACAAAGCAATAGTGCATCTACGTTATTGATAATTTTGGTCTTAATTGGCCTATCTGCCATTCTGGCGCTTGTCGTTGGCCCACAAACAGCCCTCCTTGCAGAACTCTTTCCAGCAAAAACCAGAAATAGCGCAGCCACCCTTCCACACAACTTAGCTGCTGGGTGGATAGGTGGACTTCTACCTTTAATTGTTACTTGGTTAAATCAACACTGGGGAAGTAACTTTGCAGGACTCTGGTATCCGACCATCTTCTTGGCTGGCGGCGCAATTGTGGCAACGTTGTATTTGCCAGAGACTAGAAAAATTAATTTAGCCTCCTAGCAATCTGGGCTTATTTTGGGTCGCACAATAATCCAAATCCCATCCCCCATCATTTGATGGGATTGCAAATGCAAAATTTCAAAATATTTTGTCAATCTTGGGAGCCACCAAGAGCTGGGCTCTTGAATTAAATGAGCATTCCGTCCATCGGATAGTGTTTTGGCCGCTGGACCCATATGTATGGAAAAAAATCCAAAGTTCACTGTTATCTTTGATAAATCTAGAAGCACATGCTCAAGCCTCTCAGGCTCAATATGCTCTAAAACATCAATACAGCAAACTAAGTCTGCACAACGTGGCTCTCCATACTCTTCGAACGCTGGGTCATATGGGTGATATTCAGCAAGATCAACCCCCGCATTTCTTAGACCAACAAATAAATTTTTCTTGCCGGCACCATAATCGGAAACTGATTGCACACCAGTCTGACGTATAAAGTCAGCCACTATTGGAGCAAAAGAAAGGGATGCGACCCCATAATTCGGGTTTTGATGTAGTGCCTTCTGCTGCAAAAGGTATTCAGCAGAGATTGTAGATCTATCCATTAGTAATCAAACCCTTCATTACTTCTTGCAAAAACCTCTTTCCAATTATCGGACATAGACTCCTTGGCATAATCTTTAAAGCATGGCGTTCCAAGAGTGTAATGAATTAACTTTGCACCAGGATTTTCAGGGTATTCAATTGCCAGCCAATTCCACTCTTTTGGAAGTTCACCAATTAAATCATCGGTCAGCCAAGAAAATCTATGGAGGTAGGAGCCGAGCTGATTCTGAATAAAATCAGGTGTTAACAGCCTGTTATCTGGATGCGAACAATTCCACAAAATAACGCTAGACCAATTTTTCCTTGGATAGTTTTCATTTTTATTTCCAAGATACTTCTTACTTGCCTTCGTTTGATAGTCATGCTTTACCACCTGAACAGCTTTTGATTCATCTCGCAAAGCCCATAATTCAGAAATATCGGCCTGGCAAACCATATCTCCATCAGCAAAAATAGCCCATCCCGAATAATTCATTAAGAATGGGGTCAGGAATCGAGAGTAAATGAATTTATTGCTTCCATCCGTATGAACTTCTTTGTACTCATTTAATGTATTTTCTGCAAGTGGTAGAAATTGAACTGTACTTGTAGAACTATCAATGACGCTTTGACAAAAGACATGGTATGCAACAGCCTCTCTCTGATCAAAACCAACAACAATTGAAATATTAGATCCCAAATCTATCCTCCATATATGCTTTTGCCGCTTCAATTGGTTTAGACCAATCTCCCTGCTTCTCTTGCTTGAACACCCTTATGGATGGATACCATAAACTTACTCCATCAACATCATGCCAGTACCAAAATTTACCATGTGAAAATGGAAGGAAGAGAATGGTTTTCTTTCCTATGGCACCCGACATATGCGCCACTGAATTACTACTGGTAATAACAAAATCGCAAGTATCAATAAGGGAAAGCAAATCATCCACATCATCATATAAATCTAAACCATCTACAGATCGTATTTGAATACCAGTACTATGCTCAACTGATACCCTTTCTTCATAAGCCGATTGCTACGACTTTAATTAAGGC
>NZ_NCFJ01000734.1:0-1056 GCF_002281105.1 Polynucleobacter sp. 35-46-11 | reverse complement strand
GGTTCGCTCGATGCGCTTCTACGGTTTTAATTGAAATACCTAAGTCCATGCCAACTTCCTTATTAATCCTGCCAGCAACAATGCGATCAAGCACATCAACCTCTCTTTGGGTTAGAAGTCTAAATCTCTCTTTGATCTCTTTGAGCTCCGAAGATTGTTCTTTACTGAGATAAGCCTTTGATAGCATTTCATTGATTAAGCTATAAAGCTTTTCTTCGTCTACTGGTTTTTGAATAAAGTCAAAAGCCCCCTTTTTGAGAGCGTTTACCGCAGTGGTGATCTCCCCATGGCCAGTAATAAACGCGATGGGAATATTAAGGCCCATATTCAGAAGCGTTTCTTGAAGTTCGATTCCAGACATACCACCAAGGTGAATATCTACTAAAGCACAGCCCAAAGTTTGTTGATCACTAGCGGCTAGTGATTGCAAGAATCTTTCGGCACTTTCATGAGGGCTGACCCTAAAGCCATTAGCTTTTAGAAAAAAAGCTAATGAGTCCCGCATGGCTTCGTCATCATCAATGACATACACCACACCGCCTTTTCCCGAAGGGAAAGGGTTAGTCTTATTAAGCATTGTTCGTTGCTTGCTCATTCTTTAATCGTTTTTATCTTTTGCGCTACAAGTTCTAGCGCTTCTTCCGCATTTCTGGCAATTTTTCCACTGCCGGACTTACCGATAACAAAGTAATTGTCTTTGTGGATATAGATATGAATATACAACTCTGTCTTTTGGATTCCAATGACCACTTGCAACACCGGTTCATGGCTAGCTCGGTCATAGCTTTCGGTAAAGCTACTGTAATCTAAATGATCAGCTTGATTTTTCGCTAACTCTCGAATTTGTGCACTAATACCCTCAATTAACAGTTCATACTCATGATAAAAGTTTGGATTTGAGTAGCGAAGCTCGTCAATAGCGATCGCATGTAATGTGCTATTACCCATGGTTATTTAATGATTTCAAGATGGACATAAGCATCTAAGTTTGCAAGTGAGCCACGTTTATCCATAACGGCAAATCGTAAAGCTTCTTTTTTAAAGTCTTCAAGACCA
>NZ_NCFJ01000733.1:0-1056 GCF_002281105.1 Polynucleobacter sp. 35-46-11 | reverse complement strand
CAGCAAGGCCGATCAATGGCGCTTCACAAGCATTTTTTTACTCAACACTACCGTTGATACCACGAGAAAAGCAAAAACCATATTCATTAAGGTCAGCCTATCCCCCAGAATAAGACTGGCTGCAATTAGCGTACAAAAAGGTTGGATCAGCTGTACTTGACTTACTCTGGCAATGCCGCCAATAGCAAGGCCGCCATACCAAAAGAAAAAACCGAGATACATCGGAAATAAGCCGAGATAAATAAAGCTCGTCCAAATAAAAGGATCGGCACTCCAATAAACAGCGCTAAATGAGAAGTAAGTTGCTACCAAATTTACCGGCAAGGAAATAAGCAAGGCCCAAGAAATCACTTGTGGTGGACTCATCTTACGCGACAGCTCACCACCTTCAACATAACCAACACAGGCACAAATACCGCCCAATACCAAGAGACCATCAATATAGGTGAAGCTACCAGAGTTTTTAAGTAGTGCATAAACCACGACCAACCCTGCGCCCAGAATGGAAACCAACCAAAATCCCAGAGACGGACGCTCCTTAAAGCGAATAACACCGATCACAGTGGTGGCTAATGGCATCATTCCTAAAATCACTGCACCATGGGCTGATGAGCCCTCTTCCATCGCAATCGTAGTCAAAATGGGAAAGCCAAATATCACCCCCAATGCAATGACGGCCAACTTCACTAGGTCAGACTGAGCTGGAAGCGGCGCTTTTGTATATAAGAGATAGACTAAAGCGAATAGGCCTGCTAAAAGCGCTCTTCCAAAAGCAATGAAGTGGGGATTAAAGCTACCCAGAACAATCTTCGTGACCGGCAAGGTGAGGCTAAAAATCAGTATCCCAACAAAGCCAATAAGCATCCC
This sequence comes from Polynucleobacter sp. 35-46-11, assembly GCF_002281105.1. Classification (NCBI taxonomy): domain Bacteria; kingdom Pseudomonadati; phylum Pseudomonadota; class Betaproteobacteria; order Burkholderiales; family Burkholderiaceae; genus Polynucleobacter; species Polynucleobacter sp. 35-46-11. The sequence continues at coordinate 189 of NZ_NCFJ01000733.1, read as the reverse complement.
CTTGGTTTCTTTATTCACCCGAAGATTGTTCCATATTTAAAGACGTTGGGCATTATGAGCATTCAAGAAAAATATCTCATATTGATAATGAAGTGATATATCAATTAGCACCGAATAACACTAGCCGACCAAGAAAATCCTAGTCCGCTAGCAGCTAAGATAGCGAGCTTACCTTCGGGCAATAAACCC
>NZ_NCFJ01000732.1:0-1057 GCF_002281105.1 Polynucleobacter sp. 35-46-11 | reverse complement strand
TGTCTTGATATCGATACCCCTGTTCTTATTCATGGGTTACATCATTGAGCGCGCCAATATTTTGGATCGACTCTTTTTGAGCTTGCAAACTGCCTTAAGACACGTACCTGGATCAATGGCAGTTGCCGCCTTGATTACCTGTGCACTGTTTGCTACTGCTACCGGTATTGTTGGTGCAGTGGTGACTTTGATGGGCTTGCTGGCTTTGCCATCAATGCTGAAAGCGGGTTACGACCAAAAGTTGGCAGCAGGCGTTATTACTGCCGGTGGTACTTTGGGTATTTTGATTCCACCATCAATCATGTTGATTGTGTATGCCGCAACTGCTGGTGTATCTGTAGTCAAGCTCTACGCAGCTGCCATGATTCCTGGTTTCTTGTTGGCGGGCTTGTATTTGGTATATGTCATTGTGCGTGTGGTGATTAATCCATCATTAGCGCCTAAGCCAAAAGATGTCGATAACGTCGGCTTTTGGGATGGCTTTAAATTGCTGGTAACTGCATTCTTCCCATTAGCCTTATTGATTTTGGCAGTTCTAGGCTCCATTTTGTTTGGCTTGGCAACCCCAAGTGAAGCAGCAGCAATGGGTGCATTGGGCGGAACGATGTTGGCAGTGGCCTACAAGGCATTTACATGGCAACGTCTGCGTGAGTCTGTTTATTTGACTGCGAAGACTTCAGCGATGGTGTGTTACTTGTTCGTAGGTTCATGGACATTCTCATCGGTGTTCTCTTACCTCGGTGGCGAGCACATCATTAAAGATTTCATGATGTCGATGGATTTGAACACTGTTCAGTTCCTCATCATTGCTCAGTTAATCATCTTCGTTTTAGGCTGGCCACTAGAGTGGAGCGAGATCATCATTATTTTCGTTCCGATCTTCTTGCCACTGTTGGCGCACTTTAATGTCGATCCATTGCTGTTTGGTATTTTGATCGCCGTGAACTTGCAAACCTCTTTCTTGACGCCGCCCATGGCCATGTCGGCCTACTACCTCAAAGGTGTGGCGCCGCCAGAGTTGGCTTTGTGGACGATTTTCAAGGGATGTTTCCCATTC
>NZ_NCFJ01000110.1:0-6622 GCF_002281105.1 Polynucleobacter sp. 35-46-11 | reverse complement strand
GTTGGGCATTCAGTTCCATTGAGACAAACCTTAAGCGCGTGCCTGAGCAAGTAATTCGTCATAGCGATTTTGCGCTTTTAGAATCAAGTCGCAGACTTCACGTACTGCGCCATATCCACCAGATCGAGTGGTAATAAAGTGAGCAGTTTCTTTCACGGCATCATGCCCTTGTGCAGGACATACTTTTAAACCTGCAGACTTCATCATTTGAAAATCAGGCCAGTCATCACCCATCACGGCGCAATCAGACTGCTTTAGTCCAAGTGATTGCAAAATCTTTTCTAGGGCTACGGCTTTATTTTCAACACCCATGTGCACATGCTTGATACCGAGTTCATCACAGCGAGCCAAAACCATTTTGGAGCTACGCCCAGTAATGATGACTGTTGGAATACCAATTTTTTCTAAGAGCTTGATTCCCAAGCCATCTTGAATATCAAAAGCTTTGAGAGACTCCTTACCGTTTTCACCAAAAAATACCTGACCATTGGTTAAGACCCCATCGACATCGAGTACGAGTAGCTTGACTGCCCCAGCGCGCTCCCAGGCCTGTGGATACTGGCTCAGAGGATTGGTTTGGTGAGCATTAAAGGCGGTTGGCATGTAGGTGAGTGGATGAATGATTAAAGAGTAAAAAGCTTAAATAACCTTGGCGGCAAATAAATCATGGAGGTTGAGCGCTCCAAGTAATACTCCATGAGAATCAGTGACAACTAAATGATTGATGCGATGTTTTTCCATCATCTCAATAGCTTCTTCCGCCAAGAGTTCGGGAGGAATTGTGCGGGGTGCTGAAGTAGTGGCTTTTTCTAAGGTGAGCCCATCTAAATTGGTGCTCTTCTCTAGAAGACGACGCAAGTCGCCGTCAGTAAAAATACCGGCGACTTTATTTTGATTATTTAAAGTGACCACCATGCCCATGCGTTTAGCGGTCATTTCTAGTAAAGCTTCTTGCAGGGAAGCGGAGATCGCAATCTTAGGAGTCTCATCAAAGTTGCGCATCACTTCGCTGACATGCATCAGTTGCTTGCGACCCAAGCGGCCACCTGGGTGGGAACGTTGAAAATCTTCAGCCTGAAAGCCGCGAGCATCAAGTAAGGCAACAGCTAGGGCATCACCCATAGCGAGCGATGCGGTTGTGCTCGTAGTTGGCGCCAAGTTAAGTGGACATGCTTCTTTTTCAACACTGGTGTCTAAATGGGCATCAGCTAACTTTGCTAATGAAGAATTTGGTGCACCAGTTAGTGCAATGAGTTTTGCACCGGTGCGCTTGACGATTGGCACAATGGTGAGAAGCTCATCAGTCTCGCCGGAATTAGAGAGTGCAACAAAGACATCATCACGCGTAACCATTCCCAGGTCGCCATGACTGGCTTCGGCGGGATGTACAAAAAAAGCGGGGGAGCCGGTAGAGGCAAAGGTGGCAGCAATCTTTCGGGCGATATGACCTGATTTACCAATTCCAGAAACAACGATACGGCCCTTGCAGGAATGCAGTAAATCCACTGCCAAAACGAGGGCATCGGCATTGGCGCCTTCAAGGCGATCACGCATAGTGTGCAGTGCAGCAGCCTCAATGGTGAGGGTGTCACGCGCAAGCTTTAGGGTTCGGTCACGAGTCTTAGCTATCATGGGGTGAGTATATGCCGTCAGTCCTTCAATTAACTCTCATCTTGTTGGCCTCCGGAGTGGCCGGGGTAGTTATTTTCCGCTATTTTGGGCTCCCCCCCATTTTGGGCTATCTTGCCATTGGCGTCCTAATTGGGCCGCATGCCCTGGGTTTGGCCAATGATTCCGCCACAGTTAAGTATTTGGCTGAATTTGGCGTGGTTTTCTTGATGTTTTCAATTGGCCTGGAATTTAACCTCCATAAGCTGCGGGCCATGCGAAGCATCGTATTTGGCTTGGGTGGCAGCCAGGTGCTTTTGACTATCTTGCTTGCAGTGCCGGCAAGCTTGATGATGAACTGGATTTACCCCATTTCCTGGCAGGCAGCCATTGCCCTGGGGGGTGCCCTGGCCATGTCCTCAACTGCTATCGTTACCAAGCTCATTGCCGATCGTTCAGAAATTGAGACTGAGCATGGGCGCAACATCATCGGTATTTTGCTATTTCAAGATTTAGCGGTGGTCTTCTTGCTTATTTTGATTCCCTCACTGGGTAAAAATCCTGGAGACTTATTTTTGGCCTTGACCGCAGCCTCCATCAAGATATCGGTGGCTCTGGTTCTGATTTTTGTGATTGGCCAAACTTTAATGAGTCGCTGGTTTAGTTTGGTTACCAAGTTGCGCTCGCAAGAGTTATTCATGCTCAACTTGCTGCTGATTGTTTTGGGTATGTCAGCACTCACAGAACATTTTGGTTTATCACTTGCGCTAGGGGCTTTCTTGGCGGGTATGTTGATTGCCGAGACACCCTACCGCCATCAGGTTGAGGAGGACGTGAAGCCTTTTAGGGATGTCCTCTTGGGTCTGTTCTTTATTACCATTGGCATGCTGTTGGACTTTAATGTTATTTACCAACAGTGGTTGCTAGTGCTGCTCTTACTGATTGGCCCTTTGATTTTCAAGTTTGGTTTGATTGCCTTACTGTCACGTGCTTTTGGTTCAAGCCCTGGCATCTCGATTCGGACAGGCTTATGTTTGGCGCAGGCCGGCGAATTTGGCTTCGTTCTTTTAAATCAGATTGATGGCTTGGATTTAATCGATCCTGCTTTGAGTCAGGCTGTACTGGCTGCCATGTTGCTCTCGATGTTTGGCGCACCTTTCTTGATTGAATATAGCGATCGGATTGCGATGCGCTTCTCGAGTAATGAGTGGTTGTTGCAATCATTAGCGCTGACACGCGTCGCAGCAAAAAGTGTCCGAACTGAAAATCATGTTGTTATTTGCGGTTTTGGTCGTTCAGGACAAAGCTTGGCCCGCATGCTCGATCAAGAAAAAATTCCTTACATTGCCTTAGATATGGATCCAGATCGAGTTAAAGAGGCTGCTGCCGCTGGGGATAACGTGGTCTATGGTGATGCTAGTCGAGAAAATTATTTAGTAGCCGCTGGTTTGTCGAGGGCAAAGGCAGTAGTAATTACCTATGCAGATACCCCAGCAACCTTAAAAGTATTGCATCAGGTTGAGCGCTTGCGTCCCGGTATGACTGTACTGGTGCGCACTAAGGATGATGCTGATTTAGCTAAGTTACAAGCAGCTGGAGCAACTGAGGTGGTGCCTGAGTTAATCGAGGGTAGTCTCATGATGGCATCACACGTTTTGTTAATGATGGGCGTACCTATGCGTAAGGTCGTACGTCGAATTACCAGTGCACGCGAAGCGCGTTACAGTCTTTTGCGCGGCTATTTCCGTGGGGTTGATGATGAAGTCGACACCAAGGAGTCATGGCGTTTGCACTCGGTAACTTTGTTGCCTGAGTCAGCGAGTATTGGCCAGACTCTTGAAGAGTTACACCTTGAAAACGAAGGCGTGAGCGTACAAGCTGTCAGGCGAAAAGTGGATGGCTCCGACTATGTCAAATTGGAGCTCACTCCAGACTTACGTTTGCAAGCTAACGATATCCTAGTACTCTCAGGCAATTCAGAGGCGACTGATTTAGCCGAATCTAAATTACTCTGAGTGTATTCAGTTACTTCCGATTTCTGAATTATTTCTTCTTTTTTGCAGGCGCTGGTTTGCGCACTAGTAGCGGTGCCAAGTAGTGACCGGTAAAGCTAGCCTCGTTCTTCGCAACTTCTTCAGGTGTACCGGTTGCAATGATTTGTCCACCACCAGCGCCCCCTTTAGGGCCTAAGTCAATAATCCAGTCAGCAGTCTTGATGACGTCTAAGTTGTGCTCAATGATGACGATCGTATTGCCTTGCTTTTTCAAAGTTTGAAGAACAGTCAGCAACAATTGAATGTCATGGAAATGCAAGCCCGTAGTTGGCTCATCCAAGATATAGAGCGTTCTTCCGGTATCGCGCTTAGAAAGTTCTAAGGAGAGTTTGACACGTTGTGCCTCACCACCTGATAAGGTTGTGGCACTTTGACCTAGCTTCACATACCCTAAACCTACATCGAGCAAGGTTTTGAGTTTGCGTTTAACAATGGGCACTGCTTCGAAGAATTCATGGGCTTGCTCGATGGTCATCGACAGCACTTCATGAATATTCTTGCCTTTGTAGCGAATGTCTAATGTCTCGCGGTTGTAGCGTTTGCCATGACAGACATCGCAAGGTACATAGACGTCTGGCAAGAAGTGCATTTCCACTTTAATAACGCCATCGCCTTCGCAGGCATCGCAACGACCACCTTTGACGTTGAAAGAAAAACGTCCAGCTTCATATCCGCGCTCACGTGCAGCAGGTACACCACAGAAGAGCTCTCTAATCGGTGTAAATAATCCGGTGTAAGTAGCAGGGTTGGAGCGGGGCGTTCTGCCAATTGGAGATTGGTCGACGCTAATGACCTTGTCAAAGTTTTCTAAGCCCTTAATCGCATCATGTGCTGCAGGTTCAGCATTCGATCCATAAATATGTTGTGCAACTGCATGGTGCAGTGTGTCGTTAATCAGCGTCGACTTGCCAGAGCCTGAGACACCGGTGACACAGGTTAATAAGCCGACTGGAATCTTGGCATGAACGGATTGCAAATTGTTGCCACGTGCACCGATGATTTCTAAGAACTTGTCATTTACTGGAATGCGTTTTTCTGGAACTGCAATCCACTCACGACCAGATAGGTAGGCGCCTGTTAAAGACTTTAGATTGGCTTCCACCTCTGCAGGAGTACCTTCGGCTACTACTTCACCACCATGCACGCCAGCGCCAGGACCAATATCAATGACATAGTCAGAAGCGCGAATCATGTCCTCGTCATGCTCAACTACTAAAACGCTATTGCCCAGATCACGCAAATGCTTGAGTGTTCCGATGAGTCTATCGTTGTCACGCTGATGAAGGCCAATCGAAGGCTCATCTAGTACATACATGACACCAGTTAGGCCGGAGCCAATCTGCGATGCCAGGCGAATACGCTGCGCTTCGCCACCAGAGAGCGTATCTGCGCTGCGTTCTAGAGAAAGATAATCTAGACCCACATCATTGAGGAAGCGCAGACGTGAGCCAATCTCTTTAACAATCTTGTCGGCGATTTCTCGTTTAGCCCCTTTGAGCTCTAATGACTCAAAATATTCTTTCGCTTCTTTTAAAGGTAGGGCGCTGATTTCATAAATGGCGCGAGACTGCTTGCCGTCACCTACTTTGACAAAGCGAGCTTCTTTGCGTAAACGACTACCGTTGCATGATGGACAGGTTTGTACATTTTGGTAGCGTGATAATTCTTCCCGAACTGTTGCTGAGTCAGTCTCACGATAGCGACGCTCAAAGTTGGCAACAATGCCCTCGAAGGCATGCTCGCGAATGCTGTTTTTGCCACGCTCATTGATGTACTCAAATGGAATAGTGACATCACCCGAGCCCAGCAAAATGAGATCTTGCTGTTTCTTATTTAAAGTTTCAAAGGGTTTTTCGACATCAAAGCCGCCATGCTTTGCAAGTGTCTGTAAGAGCTTGAAGTAAAACTGATTGCGACGATCCCAGCCTTTGATAGCGCCAGATGCAAGTGATAAATCAGGGTGCGCAACAATGCGTTTAGGATCAAAAAAAGACTGATGGCCTAGGCCATCGCAAGATGGGCACGCACCCATTGGGTTATTAAATGAGAAGAGCCGTGGCTCTAGCTCTTGCAATGAATACGAGCAGATGGGGCAAGCAAACTTGCTAGAGAAAATCATTTCCTTGCCGGTGTCCATATTGACAATCATGGCCTTGCCGTCAGCAAGACGTAGAGCTGTCTCGAAGGATTCCGCTACACGTTGCTGAATATCAGGACGCACTTTGATGCGATCTACCACTACTTCAATAGAGTGCTTGTCGTTCTTCTTTAGTGTCGGCAATTGATCCACTTCAAAGATTTCTGCTTTGGCAGTATTGGTTGTGCCGCCACCAGAGCGCACACGAAAGCGAACAAAGCCTTGGGCTTGGAGATCTTGGAATAAGTCAACGAATTCGCCTTTACGTTCACTAACTACCGGAGCCAGAATCATGAGCTTGGTATCTTCAGGCATTGCTAAAACCGTATCCACCATTTGAGAGACGCTTTGTGCCTCCAATGGCAGATCGTGGTCTGGGCAATGCGGGGTACCAGCGCGGGCAAAGAGTAAGCGCAAGTAATCATGAATTTCTGTCACTGTACCCACGGTTGAGCGCGGATTATGGCTAGTGGCTTTTTGCTCAATTGAGATTGCCGGGGACAGGCCTTCTATCGTATCGACATCAGGCTTTTCCATTAACTGCAAAAACTGGCGTGCGTAAGCCGATAAGGACTCTACATAGCGACGTTGGCCTTCGGCATATAGGGTGTCAAAAGCCAATGAGCTTTTGCCTGAGCCAGACAGGCCAGTCAAAACGACCAGTTTCTCTCTAGGGATATCTAGATTGATGTTTTTGAGGTTGTGCGTGCGTGCACCGCGGATCTTAATTTCGTTATTCATGATTTTTTAGCGTAACTTGTTAATATAGCCCTTTCCCATGAATCCTTCTGAACTTCGCTCCACTCTGGCCTTAGCAGGCATC
>NZ_NCFJ01000731.1:0-1061 GCF_002281105.1 Polynucleobacter sp. 35-46-11 | reverse complement strand
AAAAAGTCGTGCGCACGGTGCATGCCACGTTTGGATGGGGATTTTTTATTCTGTTGGACGGCCATATTGAACTCCTAAGCAAGGCGACATTCTAGCATGTAAATTGAGCTAAATGCTTGATTAATTGATAAAACGTGTTTGAAATGCAAGCTCCCCAATATGGGGTTACATCAATTTTTCTTCATATTTTTCAATATGTTAAAGGGATTCTGCGGCTTTTCAGAAGCATCATCAACGTCGGCACCCACCCCAAATGAGGAGGCATGCGGCTGACAGGCGCCCGCCGGGTGCTTTGGAATTAAAGGAAGTGAGAGGAGGATTTCATCCTCAATTAAGCCCAAAAGGTCAAAGTGCTGGCTGGCTACCAGTGGCTCCTGTTGATCATCTTCCATCGGAAAGGCATCCGCTTCCTCCTCGGTGGTCACCAGAACAAATCGACTCTCTTGAGCCAAATCGAGGCCGCAATCCGCCAAACAGCTCTGACAGACCAGATGAATACGGCCTTTTATGGCCAATTCCAGAATTTGCTGGGGTTCAGAGCCTGGAGAATGAGCAAAATGGGTCTTTACCTGCCAATGAAAGCCATCCCCAGGCTCAATACTAGAGGCCTCCTCAGCCACCCTGGGTAATACTGAAATTTCTAGAAACCCTGCGCCTTGATAGGACTGAGGGGCACAAAAATCGATCCGGCTTAAGACCTTGGGATCATTGGATAGCTCAACTTGAGGTAAAACTTGATTACGATTCATGACATCAGTCTAAATGAAGGCTTTAGCGAAAGTACAAGTAGTGATGAGTAATTCTGCAAAAAAACTAATTCTGGCATCCACCTCGGTCTATCGTCGCGAGCTGTTAGAGCGCCTGCGGATCCCCTTTGATGTGATCTCGCCCAAGGTGGATGAAACCCCACTCCCCGGTGAAAGCACCGTGGATTTAGCTTTACGCCTAGCCAAGGCTAAAGCTGCCGCAGTGGCTAAAGATCACCCTGAGGCTTGGGTCATTGGCTCCGATCAGGTAGCCGACCTCTGTGGCGCGGCAATTGGTAAACCAGGAAACTTTGA
>NZ_NCFJ01000730.1:0-1061 GCF_002281105.1 Polynucleobacter sp. 35-46-11 | reverse complement strand
GCGCCGGAGGATATATGTCTGCACATACCTACAAAGTAATAGAACTTGTTGGCTCATCAGCAGTGAGTTCAGATGACGCTATTCAGTCTGCAATTGCGAAAGCATCACAAACTTTGCACCATCTGAATTGGTTTGAAGTCATTGAAACGCGTGGCCATATTGTGGATGGCAAAGTGGCGCATTTTCAAGTCACGCTAAAAGTAGGCTTTAGAATCGAAGATTAATTCAAACAGCCAACTAAAATTCAAATAATGCCCTGTTACTAAACTCGATATCTCAGTGTTCTGAATTACCAGTGATTGGTGCATTTTTCAATATGTGCCGTAAATGCATCAAATCGCTAGTAATGTATTCAAACGTTGATGCTATGGAGCTAGAGCGAATGACAGCGTCTCTTAGCGCCTCATCCACAGTAAGCAAATCTTTTTGTAATATAGCATCATCAATCAACTTAATCGCTTTTTGCAAGCACTGCAAATCGTAAATGAATCGCACTTGCCAAGACTTGCTATAGTCATTCTGCCAGTCATCAAAATCACTGTCTTTTAACACTTGCTCGCTAGAGCCCACGGCTTTCGCACACTGCACTATAGAAGCTTTCACCTTATTTAAATTAAACGGCTGGCTATTAATATTTTCCACTTTAGACCTCCACAATATTTATTGACTTAGCGACTGCGTAAGTTAAAAAGTAATATCTCAAACAAGCCTTACATATAGCTGCTTACCCAACACTTGCAAGGCTGCTGCAATGCCATCAATTCTTGTGGTATGACGCACATTGGTTAAGCGATTCACTTCTTGCGGTGTAGTGTTTAACATACGCGCCAATTCAGCAGGACGAACTTTTTGAGTAATCATTTCGTTCAGCAACAGCACCTTGGCAGCAAGGCTGGTTGGTAATTCAATACCGCGCTGCCCACGCTTTGCCTTAGATGGAGTAGGCACTAATTTTTTATCTTCAAGATAAGACTCAATTGCAGCTTCTAAAACTATTTTTCCAGCATCTAATGCCGCAGCAATGGTATGTCCATGCGCTATCACAGAGGGGATGTCATCGC
>NZ_NCFJ01000729.1:0-1061 GCF_002281105.1 Polynucleobacter sp. 35-46-11 | reverse complement strand
ATCAAAACATCGCTGATAGTATTCCGCGATGAGGCGCTTTTCCTCTAATTCGCATTTATTTAAAAACGATAATCGAAATGCAAATTCGAGATCGCCAAAGATTGCCCAATTCTCAGCCCAGGTAATGACAGTTCTGGTTGACATCAATGTAGATAAATCCCCCGCAGCAAATCCCTTACGCGTGAGGTTAGCCAGGGCAATCATTTGTGAGGCAAGAGGTGCATTCTCTGGCAAATTTAAATGCGACACTTTTGCTTTAACAATCCGCTCTTCAGCCTGGGGATCTAGGTAATTCAGCGCGGCTACCACATCCCATCGATCCATCTGCCCTTGATTTAGCAGTTGTGTTCCATGATAGATATTGTTCCAGTTACCCAGGCCAACGGTATTGCTGGTCGCAAAAATTCGGAAATAGGGGTGAGGCTCTATCACTCGATTTTGATCAAGCAGGGTTAATCTACCCTCGCGCTCTAGCATTCTCTGGATGACAAACATGACATCTGGCTTGCCGGCATCATATTCATCTAATACAAGAGCAACAGGCCTTTGGAGCGCCCATGGAATGAGGCCTAACTGGAAGTCAGTTACTTGCTGCCCATCCTTAATTGTGATGACGTCTTTGCCTAAAAGGTCCATGCGGGTAATTTGCCCATCCAGATTAATGCGAAGACATGGCCAGTTAAGGCGTGCGGCCACTTGCTCAATGTGGGTGGACTTGCCAGTGCCATGCATGCCCTGCAGTAAAACCCGCCGATTAAAGCGAAATCCTGCCAGAAGGGAGATAGTTGTATCGGAATCTAATTGATAGGTGGGATCAATTGTAGGAACAAGCTCATTGGTCTTGGAAAAGCTCGGCACTTCAAAGTCGCATTTGAAATTGCATTCTGGAAAGGCGGACTTTACGGAAATGAGCGAATCAGGTTTTGTATCAATGAGATTGGCTAGTTCGGGACTATTTTGCATATGATTTCCGGTTGAATTGCGGCGGCAGAAAATGGAGTATGTTCAATTTAATCGACATTATCATTCCACTTTTTAAGTTTTTCTTGGGGATTTCCCTA
>NZ_NCFJ01000109.1:0-6644 GCF_002281105.1 Polynucleobacter sp. 35-46-11 | reverse complement strand
GTACTTATTCCTGGTGTTGGAAAAGGCGTGAATGGTGCTAAGCGTTGGATCCCATTGGGTCTCATGAATTTCCAGCCATCTGAATTAATGAAATTTGCTGCAGTGATTTTTGCCGCAAGTTATACGGTACAGCGCCAAGAGTATCTCCACTCATTTGTGAAAGGCATGTTGCCAATGGGTATTGCGGTTGCCTTGGTTGGTGGCTTGCTCATGGCTGAACCCGATATGGGTGCATTTGTTGTGGTTGCCTTAATTGCCTTTGGAATTTTATTCTTGGGCGGCATTAATGCCAAGTTATTTGGTGGTTTGATTTTGGTTGGCCTCATGAGTGGCGCCATCATGATTGCACTCTCACCTTTCCGTCGCGGCCGCATGTTGGCATTTATGGATCCATGGCAAGTCGATAACGCAGCAAATAAGGGCTATCAATTAACGCACTCACTTATGGCATTTGGTCGTGGGGAATGGTTTGGCGTAGGTTTAGGCGGAAGTGTTGAAAAGTTACATTACCTTCCCGAAGCGCATACCGATTTCATCATGGCGGTGATTGGTGAAGAGCTTGGTTTTATTGGTGTAGTGGTGATGATTTTCTTGTTCTACTGGATCGTACGCCGCGCATTCCTCATCGGCCGTACTGCCTTGCAATTGGATCGCAGTTTTGCTGGTCTGGCTGCTAAAGGTGTGGCGATATGGATTGGTTGGCAGGCATTTATCAATATGGGTGTGAACTTGGGCTTACTTCCAACCAAAGGCTTAACTCTTCCTTTAGTTAGTTATGGTGGCTCAGGGATTTTGATGAATGCAGTCGCAGTAGCAATGCTGCTTCGTATTGATTATGAAAACCGAATCTTGATGCGGGGAGGTAAGTTATGACCAAACCATCCATCTTGATCATGGCTGGAGGAACTGGCGGACATATTTTCCCAGGTCTAGCAGTGGCTGAATATTTGCGCGTTTGTGGATGGAATGTATCTTGGCTTGGTAATCAGAGCGGTATGGAGTATCGACTAGTAAAAGCTTGTGATTTCCCATTTGAAGCCGTTGATTTTGGTGGCTTGCGTGGCAAAGGCATCAAAGCCAAACTGATGCTGCCATTTAACCTGGCAAGGGCCAGCTTCCAGAGTTTTAAGATCATGCGCCGCATTAAGCCAAATGTGGTCTTGGGTATGGGTGGATACATTACATTTCCTGGCGGCTTGATGACTAAGCTTTTGAAGAGGCCGCTGGTTTTACATGAAGCCAATTCTGTGGCGGGAAGTGCGAATCGCGCTTTAGCCAAAATTGCTATGCGTACCTTGACTGGTTTCCCAGATACGATGGCTCATGCTGAGTGGGTCGGAAATCCAATCCGTGAAGAATTCGACGCTATGGCTGTACCAGCAAAACGTTATGAAGAGCGCACGGGACCTCTGCGCATTTTGGTGGTTGGTGGAAGTTTAGGTGCGGCTGCCTTAAATGAAGCAATTCCATCAGCCTTGGCATTGATGGATAAAGATGCGCGTCCATATGTGATGCACCAGGCTGGAGAGAAGCATCTCGCAGATCTACAGCAGCGATATGCTGACTTAGGTGTTACTGCCGATATCCGTTCCTTTATTGACGATATGCCAACCGCCTACGGTCAAGCAGATCTTGTTATTTGTCGCTCGGGCGCAATGACTGTTTCAGAAATTGCAGCATGTGGTGTGGCTTCTTGTTTAATCCCATTTCCATATGCGATTGATGATCACCAAACTGCCAATGCACAATTTTTATCAGATGCAGATGCTGCCATTTTGTTGCCACAACAAGATCTCAATCCACAGGATCTCGCATCCATGATTCAAAATTTTAATCGTCAAGATTTACAAGTGATGGCTGAGCGTGCTCATGCTTTGGCTAAGCCCCATGCAACTCAGCGTGTGGCTGAAGTATGTGCAGATTGTGCGGGAGTAGGTATATGAAACATATCGTTCAGCAAATCCATTTTGTTGGGATCGGTGGCGCAGGCATGAGCGGTATTGCCGAGGTGCTTCTGAATCTGGGATATCAGGTGTCTGGATCTGATTTAGCTGAAGGCGCAGCAACGAAGCGCCTTACAGATTTGGGTGCTGTAATTCATATTGGGCATGATCCTAAAAATATTGGTACCGCAGAGGCAGTGGTGATTTCTACTGCGGTTGCAGGAAACAATCCTGAAGTGCTAGCTGCTCGCGCAGCCAAAGTGCCTGTGATTCAGCGTGCCGTCATGCTTGGTGAGCTCATGCGTTTAAAGCAGGGCATTGCGATTGCAGGAACTCATGGCAAAACAACGACCACCAGTTTGGTTGCCTCAGTCTTAGCTGAGGGCGGTTTAGACCCAACCTTTGTAATTGGTGGGAAGTTAAATTCTGCTGGCGCCAATGCGCGCCTAGGTCGGGGCGATTTCATTGTGGTCGAGGCAGACGAGTCTGATGCTTCTTTCTTGCAACTATTTCCAGCAATGGAGGTAGTTACCAATATTGATGCTGATCATATGGATACCTACCAGCATGACATGGCAAGGTTAAAGCAAGCATTTGTTCAGTTTATTCAGCGTATGCCTTTTTATGGTGTGGCAGTGCTCTGTATTGATGATGCCAACGTTCGAGACATTATTCCGTTCGTATCTCAGCCGGTATTGCGTTACGGCTTGTCTGAAGATGCGGATATTCGTGCAAGTAATGTGCGTGCTGAGGGTACGCGTATGCACTTTACGGTGGATCGTAAAACAGTACGTCGCCATGGCAATAAGCCGGGTCGTCTTGAGGTGCAACTCAATTTACCTGGTTTACACAATGTACGAAATGCATTAGCAGCAATTGGTATTGCCACGGAATTAGGTGTTGGTGATGAAGCCATAGTGAAAGCTTTATCTGAATTTAGTGGTGTTGGCCGTCGCTTCCAAAAATATGGAGAGATTCCGCTGGCATCTGGTGGAAGTTTCACTTTGATAGATGATTATGGACACCACCCTGTTGAGATGGCGGCTACTTTATCTGCAGCGCGTGGTGCTTACCCAGATCGTCGATTGGTACTAGCGTTTCAACCACATCGCTTCACAAGAACTCGCGATTGTTTTGGTGAATTTGTGCAAGTCCTGAAAAACTTTGATGCACTTGTGCTTACTGAAGTCTATCCAGCTGGTGAAGCGAAGATTCCAGGTGCGGATGGCCAAAGTCTCATGAAGGCAGCACTCTCCGCTGATAAGGCTGTAAATGGCTCCTTAGATAGTGCGGCTGTGGCCTTTGCAGCAAGCATCGCGGAAATGCCAGAAAAACTCAGCACTTTATTGCGTGATGGCGATGTCTTAATCACGATGGGCGCAGGTTCTATCTCTGGCTTGCCTCATGTATTAGCGGAGTCAAAACATGTCTAAGCAAAATCAACCATTACTTTCTTGGGGTGAGCGAGTGAAGCAAGAGCTCGCAAACTTAGATATTAAGTCCCTTGGTCGGGTCGGCGTGTTGCTAGGCGGCCGCTCTGGTGAGCGCGAGATTTCCTTAATGTCGGGAAATGGTGTATTGGAAGCGCTCCTCTCTAAAGGGGTTGATGCGCATCCATTTGACCCGGGATTACGTTGCCCAACTGAATTGGCAAATGAAAAATTTGACCGCATCTTTATTTCCTTGCATGGACGCTATGGTGAAGATGGCATGATCCAGGGATTACTTGAACTTTTGGGTTTGCCTTATACCGGTAGCGGTGTACTAGCCTCTGCATTGGCAATCGACAAAATTGCGACAAAGCTTGTCTGGCTCAGTAGCGGTCTTTCAACACCAGAGTTTCAGGAGTTGAAAGCGGATAGTGATTGGAATGCAGTGGTGAAGCATTTGGGTCTACCGTTGATTGTTAAGCCAGCACATGAGGGTTCTTCACTCGGTTTAACTAAAGTGAAATCCGTCGACGAGTTGCCTGCAGCCTATAGGCTGGCCGCTGGAATGGATAAAAAAGTCATTGCCGAAACTTGTATTGTTGGCGATGAGCTCACTTGCCCATTGGTTGGATTTGGCGCTGATGCTGAGGCTTTGCCGGTGATCAAAATTATTCCACCAGAAGCTAACTACGATTTCCATAATAAGTATTTCTCTGATGAGACTAAATACTTGTGCCCAACTGACTTAGCACCAGAGGTCAATCAAGTAGTTCAAGAACTAGCGTTAGCTGCTTATCGTGCTCTCGGCTGCAGGACTTGGGGTCGTGCTGATGTGATGTTAGATAAGCAAACTGGGAAACCCTATCTTTTAGAAATGAATACTTCCCCAGGGATGACTTCGCATTCTTTGGTACCTATGGCGGCAAAAGCAGCTGGTGTTGAATATGCCGAACTAGTGCTCTGGGTCATTAGCCAAACCCTAAAAAGTAAAGGGGATGGGCAAGCATGAGTTGGATGGGCGCCTTCTTAAACGGCTTCGGTGAGATATTTGCTTCACTGGCATCTCCGCTTTGGAATCATCCAGAGCGGATGCAAAAGTTGAGCCGATTCTTGATGCGCTGTTTTGCAGTCATGGTTTGCGTTGGAATTTTGGTGTGGTTAAGTCAGCGCCCAGTTTTTGCCTTGCGCCAAGTCGTAATAGAGCCGGTAGCTGGTGAAACACTCAAACATATTAATAAGCCTGTAGTGAAACAGCAGGTTTTAGAAACTGTCCAAGGTAATTTTTTCAGTGTGCGGCTAGAAGATGTGAAACGTGGTTTCGAGTCAATGCCATGGGTGCGTCATGCCAATGTTCGTAGGGTCTGGCCTAACGGATTGATTGTGAGCATTGAAGAGCAAAAGCCATTTGGTACTTGGGGTGGGGCTGATAGCCATACCTTAATGAATACCCACGGTGAGCTTTTTGCTGGCCGTGTTTCTGATGTAGGAGACGGAATTCAGTTGGTTGATTTCTCAGGTCCAGAAGATGCAAGCAAAGAAGTTATGCGCTTGTATGAGAGAGCGAATGCCTGGTTTAAGCCTTGGAGTGCCGAAGTCAAAAGCTTAACCCTTTCTGAGCGGTATGCCTGGCATGTGAAGTTATCCAATGGTATGAAAGTGGAGTTCGGCAGGGATGAAGAGAACTCCGACAAAACATTAACTGAGGATCGAGTGGCGCGCCTCTTTAAATATTGGCCAGAGGTTCAAGAGAAGTGGGCTAATCGCGTAGACGCAATTGACTTGCGTTATGCAAATGGTTTTGCAGTACATCTTGCTTCGGCAAATTTGAAAAAGAATGAAGTAGACGGCAAAAAAAGTGAGCAGAAGCAATGAGGAATGAGAATGAGTAAAGACAACCGCGATTTACTAGTCGGATTGGATATTGGAACCTCCAAGGTGGTTGCTTTGGTTGCTGAACTAGGTGTTGATGGCCAATTCAATGTCGTTGGTGTCGGTCAAACTGCATCCAAAGGTTTGAAAAAAGGTGTTGTTGTCAATATCGAGGCAACTGTTCAATCTATTCAAAAGGCGCTTGAAGAAGCTGAGGTGATGGCTGATCGTCAGATCGCTCAGGTCTTTACTGGTATCGCTGGAAATCATATTGTGAGCTTTAACTCTAGCGGTATGGTGGCCATTCGCGATAAAGAGGTCAGTGCTGGTGATGTTGAGCGGGTTTTAGAAACCGCTAAAGCAATCAATATTCCAACGGATCAACAGATCCTTCACATTCTTGTTCAAGAATTCATCATTGATGGGCAAGAAGATGTTCGTGAGCCAATTGGCATGAGCGGTTTACGCTTAGAGGTGAAAGTACATATTGTTACTGGCGCCGTTAGTGCTGCGCAAAATATTGTGAAATGTGTGCGTCGTTGTGGCCTAGAAGTCAATGATCTCATCTTGCAGCCGCTCGCATCCAGCTTAGCTGTACTAACTGAAGATGAAAAAGAATTGGGTGTCGTTTTAGTGGATATTGGTGGCGGTACAACTGATATCGCAATTTATTGCCAAGGCTCGATTCGTCATACTGCAGTAATCCCAATTGCAGGCGATCAAATTACTAATGACATTGCAATGGCCTTGCGCACTCCAACTATTGATGCAGAAGATTTAAAAATTCAGTATGGTATCGCTCGCCAAGATATGGCAGACCCATCCACCATGATTGATGTGCCTGGTGTAGGTGATCGTGAGCCACGACCAATGTCTAAGCAGGCCTTAGCTGCAGTGATCGAGCCACGTGTTGAAGAGCTATTTACTTTGGTACGAGGAGTGGTGCGTGATTCTGGGTACGAAGATATGGTGTCTTCAGGGATCGTGCTCACTGGCGGTACCGCGTTAATGCCAGGAATGGTTGAACTTGCTGAACAAGTCTTCTTACGGCCTGCACGTATTGGTACACCTGAATATCGTGGCCACTTACATGAAGTCTTACGTAGTCCGAGATTCGCTACCAGCATCGGTTTATTAATGGAAGGTCAGGCGCAACTATTGCGTGGCCGTCGAGTATCTCAGTCAGGCGCATTGCAAAGTGTTATCTCGCGCATGAAGGAATGGTTCGCAGGAAATTTTTAAGTTTTTCGTCGTCGTCAATGTAGTACTTATTACCTAGGAGGGTATATGGAATTTGAAATGTTAGATCAAGAAACAGCCGGCAAAACCATTATTAAAGTGGTTGGAGTTGGTGGTGCAGGTGGTAATGCAGTTCAGCACATGATTCGTCGCGGTGTTAATG
>NZ_NCFJ01000728.1:0-1066 GCF_002281105.1 Polynucleobacter sp. 35-46-11 | reverse complement strand
TTGTATAGCATAGCTATACATATACGCAAATGTATTGTGGTTATTTATCAGCGTGGCTGATTTTTGAAAACTCCACCTCTACCCGCCCCTCTGCCAGACGCAACTCAAATACGCTTTCTGTGTTGAGCTCATTGGGGCCTCTTACTGCATGCATTGCTTGCTCCTCTTTACTCAAGATGACTGCATAACCTCGCTCTAGAGTTCTTTGCGGGTTCAGCATTTCAAGCTGGGATTGGAAATGGCTTTGATCACGTTTCCAATTTTCAACTCTCACCAGCCATGCTTGATTGAGTCGTTTTTGCCAGCCGCTGATTTGCTCACGCATGCGGTCAGGGTTGGGCAAGGCATGACTAAGGCGTAAAGCCAATTGATCTAAAGTTTGTGCTTCACGCTCTACTCGCTGACTCACTCTTTGTAGTAATGCCTGCATGATGGCATCTAACTCTTGCAGCATTTGATCGCGTCGTGGCGCAGCTAATTCTGCCGCACCCGTTGGAGTGGGTGCACGTAAGTCTGCAACAAAGTCAGCAATCGTGACATCGGTTTCATGACCAACGCCACTCACAATTGGGATAGATGACTGCGAGATAGCGTAAGCCAGCTGCTCATCATTAAATGCCCAGAGATCTTCAATGCTACCGCCACCGCGTACTAACAAAATCACATCAACAGTATTTTCTTTTTCAGCATTTTTGAATGCGGCAATAATTCCAGCTGGCGCATCAGGTCCTTGCACGAGCGTTGGATAAATCACAATT
This sequence comes from Polynucleobacter sp. 35-46-11, assembly GCF_002281105.1. Lineage (NCBI taxonomy): Bacteria > Pseudomonadati > Pseudomonadota > Betaproteobacteria > Burkholderiales > Burkholderiaceae > Polynucleobacter > Polynucleobacter sp. 35-46-11. The sequence continues at coordinate 308 of NZ_NCFJ01000728.1, read as the reverse complement.
GGAATATGGGGCGCTCTTCTCCCCAATGTGCTCAACACATCTTTTAAGGCCGCAGCTTGTGGCGAGGTAACAATGCCAATCGCTCTCGGATGAGTTGGTATGGGATGTTTATTCTCTGCGTCAAATAAACCTTCTTTAGCGAGCTTGGCCTTGAGCTTCAAAAAGGCTTCGTAAAGACCGCCCATGCCTGCACGTCGCATGCTTTGCACTGTGAGCTGAATGTCGCCACGGGGTACATAGAAGCCCACATTGGCAGCGACTTCTACTAAATCCCCAGATTGAGGCATAAATCCGACTTGCCCATTACG
>NZ_NCFJ01000727.1:0-1067 GCF_002281105.1 Polynucleobacter sp. 35-46-11 | reverse complement strand
TTGGGGCCCTGATCAGCATCGAGTAGACGTTTGTGATCTTGACTGGTGGCTAAGGCTAAAACATGCTTGCCATCCACGAGCACGATGAAGCTGGCTTCTTCGCCAGTTAAAAATTCTTCAATGACTACGCGTGCACCGGCATTGCCCAGTTTGTTATCGGCGAGCATCATATCGACAGCGGCATGAGCTTCTGTTAGATTCATTGCCACAACAACGCCTTTGCCCGCAGCTAGACCATCCGCCTTGATCACAATAGGCGCACCCTTAGCATCAATATAAGCGTGCGCCTCTAATGCATTTGAAAATGTTTGGTACTCAGCCGTTGGAATCCCATGGCGCTTCATGAAGGCTTTAGAGAAATCTTTCGAGGACTCTAATTGGGCGGCAAGCTGGGTTGGACCAAAAATGCGCAAGCCATTATTGCGAAACACATCTACGATACCGGCAGCCAATGGAGCCTCTGGACCAACAACGGTTAGATGAATTTTTTCTCGCTTAGCAAAGTCTGCCAACTCTTGAAGGTCAGAGATAGGGAGGTTTTCAATTCCGGCTGCAGCTTGTTTTGCAGTTGCGGTACCACCATTACCTGGTGCTACATATACGGTTTGAACTTGTGGGGATTGGGCCAGCTTCCATGCCAATGCATGCTCACGACCGCCGGATCCAACTAAAAGAATTTTCATAAAGAGCTAAAAGAGATATTGATGAATAGTATTGAATGAATTGAACGAACAAATTTACTGGTTACAAAGAAGCATTCGTAAATACTTCTTGCACATCATCTAGGTTCTCAAGGGCATCTAATAGTTTTTGCATGCTTTCAGCTTGCTCACCTTCGAACTCAGTTTCTGTTTCTGGGCGCATTGTTACGGTGGCTATTTCTGCTTTTAAGCCTGCCTGAGTGAGTGCGTCCTGAACTCTCGGAAAATCGGGAACTGGGGTGAGTACCTCAAGCGATCCATCTTCATGGGTAATCACATCCTCAGCGCCCGCATCTAGTGCAATTTCCATAAGTTGATCTTCATTGGTGCCAGGAGCAAATAACATTTGACCGCAGTGTTTAAACA
>NZ_NCFJ01000726.1:0-1069 GCF_002281105.1 Polynucleobacter sp. 35-46-11 | reverse complement strand
AAGAAATTAAGTGGGCAAAGTTTACCGTTATTTTTAGCCACAATCGCGGCCGAACAATAAAGTTTATGTTTCCGTCTTATCGGCACAACGGGTATGAACTTTAATTATTTGGTGCTTTCGCGCGTTAGGCAGCACCAGAGCCAACAATCTCGCCGCATTAATCGCAGAATGCGACCTGTGCAAAAAATCAAATACCCAGAATCAATAAACCCTGACATCACACCACAGGAACGATGGGTGTGCCGAAAATCTCCAGCACCAGATCATACGGCGTATGGCATTGGCCAAAGTGATGAATATTGATTTTGGTTCCGCCAAATTCAAGCACATCGCCCCCTTTGACCTGCGGAACCCAAAAATTCAGGCAAAAAAAAGCCAACCGAAACCGGTTGGCAAAACAAGAAGAAATCACGGAGATCAACTTCTTGAGGGGCTCAGTGCTTGCGCCACGAATGCAGCGCAAAAAATTGGGCAATTCCTTATGCAGAGTCACGCCCGTGCAATCCTGTTTTGGCGTACCTTGGGGGTTAGGGTGCGGGTTTAATTGCAAACGCCATGCCAGTTATGTTTTTAAAACTATAACGAATAGTTGCGTGAATGCAAAGCACATTCATCACCCCACAACCCCAAGCTGACGGCAGAACACCCTTGCTTTTTGCTATAGTCTTGCAAATCAAAAAATGCCAGCCGCACCCATAAAAAACCGGCCTCTCGGCCGGTTGGGGTATCTTGCCTAAAAATCGACTATTAAGCCGCCGCCTTCGGGGGCAAGTTCACCGGCGACGCCGGATCAAGCAAAAACGCCGTAATATGCGCATAAGCCCCTTTCACGCCCTCAGAGCCCAGCCCTAAATCACATTGATTCAATGCGCACATTTTTGGCTTCGCTGTTCGTGAAATAACGTCTCCTCAGCCTCAAACCAAAAATCGTTGGGATGAACAAAGGTGCGCAGATTAATTAGGCCGGGTAACTGTCAAAAAAATGAAACAAAAAGCCCGCATGATGGCGAATATTTTTATTGATTAGATTTTGCCTTGCCACCCCCATCTTGAGCCCATCATGCTAAAA
>NZ_NCFJ01000725.1:0-1069 GCF_002281105.1 Polynucleobacter sp. 35-46-11 | reverse complement strand
TCCGCTGGCTGGAATACACCCTTTCCTAAATAATCTATTTTGATAAAGATCTCTCATGAATAAAATCCTCATCACTGGAGGCGCTGGCTTTTTAGGTTCCCATCTCACCGAAAAACTGCTGAAGGAGGGTAATGAGGTCTTGGTCGTAGATAACTTCTTTACGGGCATCAAGCAGAATTTGGCACATCTTCTCCCTAATCCTAATTTAGAAGTAATGCGTCACGATGTGACTTTTCCGCTGTATGTAGAGACTAACCAGATCTACAATTTAGCCTGTCCAGCATCTCCAGTCCACTATCAATATGATCCAGTGCAAACCACTAAGACTAGTGTGCATGGTGCAATCAATATGCTTGGCCTTGCCAAACGCACTCGCGCCAGGATCTTACAAGCTTCTACTAGTGAAGTCTATGGCGATCCCGAAGTACACCCCCAGCCAGAGGAGTACTGGGGAAAAGTCAATCCGATTGGTATTCGCTCTTGCTATGACGAAGGTAAACGCTGTGCTGAAACTCTATTCTTTGATTACAACCGTCAGCACAATCTTGACATCAAAGTAGTCAGAATCTTTAATACCTACGGCCCCCGTATGCATCCTAACGATGGTCGTGTAGTGAGTAACTTTATTGTGCAAGCCCTCAAAGGACAAGACATCACCATTTATGGTGATGGTCAGCAAACCAGAAGCTTTTGCTATGTTGATGATCTGATTGATGCTATGGTCGGAATGATGAATTCTGAAGAAGGTTTTACAGGTCCAGTAAACATTGGCAACCCAGGCGAGTTCACCATGTTGCAATTAGCCGAAACAGTTCTCAAACTCTCGGGTAGCAAGTCTAAGATCATCCATCAACCTTTACCATCCGATGATCCTAAGCAGCGTCAACCCAATATTGAGCTAGCTAAGGCTAAGCTTGGCTGGGAGCCGAAGGTTAACCTAGAGGATGGTCTCAAAGAGACGATTGCTTACTTTAAGAAAGTGGTTGCTTAACTTGTCTTTGGAAAAATCCGAGAAGCATTTTGATCGTATTCGCTCTTTTGTTTTAAGGGCTGGTCGAACCACTGCGGG
>NZ_NCFJ01000004.1:0-44452 GCF_002281105.1 Polynucleobacter sp. 35-46-11 | reverse complement strand
AGTTGGAGCTTGATTCTTCGGCGTTTGAGCCGGGGTTTGGTGCATTTGTTGGCATAGTGAGAAAATTATAGGGTGCAAGAGCCTATAAACCAACAAAAAAACCCAAAGCAAGCCCTGTGACTGTGCCTGCTTCCAACACCTCACGCAAGCTAGAAATTCGCTTTCCGGAGGAGTTGCCGGTATCGGGTCAACGTCAAATCATCAAGGATGCCTTGAGCTCTCACCAGGTTGTCATTGTCTGTGGTGAGACTGGTTCAGGCAAAACAACCCAATTACCCAAAATCTGTCTAGACCTCGGTAGGGGCACCATTAACGGTGGCCGCCTGATTGGGCATACCCAGCCTCGCCGTATTGCTGCAACAGCCACTGCGAAGCGCATAGCCCAGGAGCTGGGCACTCCAATTGGTCAAGACGTAGGCTATCAAGTACGTTTTGCCGATAAAACTAGTCAAGGCGCCTCCATTAAGTTAATGACGGATGGTATTTTGTTGGCAGAAACCCAGCGTGATCCTCAGCTTCGTGCCTATGACACCCTCATCATTGATGAAGCCCATGAGCGTAGCCTCAATATTGATTTTCTGCTGGGCTATCTTCGCCAGTTACTTCCTAAGCGCCCGGACCTTAAGCTGATCATCACATCGGCCACGATTGACGCTAAGCGTTTTTCCGATCACTTCTCTTTGAATGGCAAGTCTGCACCGGTGATTGAGGTTAGCGGACGACTCTTCCCGGTAGAGCAGCGGTATGAACCTTTAGAGCCTGACGCCAAGCCAGATGGGAAAATGGAATCCAAAGAGGCTAAGGAAATTCCGGATGCAGTCGCAGAGGCGATTGCCAATGTATGGCGAGAAGGTGCCTCAGGCGCTGGCGATGTCCTGGTCTTTTTGCCCGGAGAGCGAGAGATTCGGGATTGTGCTGAAGTCCTTAGAAAAGACCATGTTTTGCAACAACGCTTTCATCCGGAAATTCTGAGTCTTTTTGCTCGGCAATCAGTTGCAGAGCAAGAGCGCGTGTTTAGTCCTGGCAATGGTCGACGCATCATTTTGACAACGAACGTTGCCGAGACCTCATTAACAGTTCCCAATATTCGTTATGTGGTCGATAGTGGCTTGGCCCGTGTAAAGCGTTATTCCTATCGCAATAAAGTAGAGCAGCTCCAAATTGAGCCAATATCTCAGGCAGCTGCCAATCAAAGGGCTGGTCGTTGCGGCCGCGTATCGGACGGTATTTGTATTCGTCTTTATAGCGAGCAAGATTATTTGAGTCGTCCTAAATTTACCGACCCAGAAATTCTGCGCAGCTCACTAGCGGCGGTGTTACTTCGCATGAGTTCTTTGCATTTACCGCGAATTCAAGAGTTCCCATTTATTGATAAGCCTCTAGGTCGTGCGATTGCTGATGGTGTGCAGTTATTAGATGAGTTGGGGGCTATTGTCTATGACGAAAGCGCTAGGGATGTAGACAGGGACATCAATAACAGTTTCAAACTAACCCCTACGGGTAAGCAATTAGCAGATCTTCCCCTGGATCCTCGAATTGGCCGCATGCTCTTAGCAGCTAAAGAGCAAAATGCCTTACGCCAAGTCACCATCATTGCCTCAGCTCTGGCTACTCAAGATCCTCGTGATCGACCCATGGATCAAGCTGCCGCCGCCGATCAGGCACATTTGCAGTTTGCAGATGAACGTTCTGAATTCTTGAGCTTTGTCAAACTTTGGGATTGGCATCAGGATGCACTGAAGCACAAGCACAGCAATCGTCAATTAGAGAATCTGTGCCGTAGTAAGTTTTTATCTCCGAGACGTTTGCGTGAATGGCGTGATGTTCATGGTCAACTCCACACGATGTTGGGTGAAAAAGGTTGGAAAGAAAATCCTTCGCCAGCTACTTATGAGCAAGTTCACCTATCTTTGTTAACAGGCCTTCTAGGTTATGTAGCCAAAAAAGAAGAGGACGAAAAATCTCAAGAGCGTGGCAGTAAGACTGGTAGCTATATTGGTGCGCGTGGTATTCGCCCCTTTATTTGGCCAGGCTCCTCCATTGGTAAAAAAGCGGGAGCTTGGATTTTGGCTGGCGAGCTTCAAGAAACCAATCGCATGTATGCGCGCACGATTGCCAAGATTGAGCCTCAGTGGGTTGAGAAGGTTGCCTCCCACCGCCTGATTAAATCTTTAAGTGAGCCTTTTTGGGATAGTCGTCAAGGTGAAGTAATGGCCTTTGAGCGCGGTACTTTGTATGGCCTACCTATTTATCACGGCCGTCGAGTTCGATATGAGCCATATAACCCTGAAGACGCTCGTTCAATATTCATTACATATGCCTTAGTCCAGGAGGAGCTCTTTGGACGCATGGATACCCCAGCATTGATGCGAGAGACTGAGGCCGATGCTAAAAAAAAATATTCTGGAAGTTTTGAATTCTTCTGGCACAACCGCAGATTGATAAAAGAGATCGAGGCCCTCGAGCACCGCTCAAGACGTCCTGATGTTTTAGTGGATGACGATCTCTTATTTGCTTTTTATGATTCACGTATTCCCAAAGATGTCCTCAGCAGAGAGGGCATGAATGCCTGGCTGAAGAAGGCATCTAGAGATGAGGGCGCCAAACAGGAGACGCCAGATGTTCTCTTACGTTTAGCTAAGGCGGATTTAATGCGCCATGAAGCCGCCGGCATTACAGTGGATCGCTACCCTAAAAAGATGATTGTTGGCGGTACAGAGTTGAGTTTGACTTACCACTTTGAGCCTGGCAGCCCTAAAGATGGCGTCACTCTCGTTGTTCCCTTGACCCTACTAAATCAGGTTGACGGTCGTCGTTGTGAATGGCTAGTTCCGGGCATGTGTGAGGAAAAAATCCATCTGCTAATGAAATCACTTCCCCAAAAGTTACGTCGTCACTGCGTGCCGCTACCAGAGTATGCAAAATCATTTTTAGAGCGCATGCTTTCAGAAAAACAGTTTGGAGTCGGTATCTTTTTAGATAGTCTAATTACGGATATCCGTAAAGAGCGTGGTTTAGAAATCAAGCGCACAGACTTCAGGCCAGAATCTTTGCCCTTGCATTCCTCAATGAATTTTCGCCTAGTGGATGAGCATGGGCGCCAGCTTGAGTTGGAGCGGAACTTATCTCGATTGCGGGCCGAATATGGAGAGACAGCCCGAACTGCATTTCAGGCGATTGCCCAGCAAGCAGTTCAAGAGGAACTTGGTGCTGATGCGCCCGCAAGTTCGCTAAATATTGGCGCGAAAACAAGTCAAAGTTCCAATCCTTCGGCGATAAAAAATGTAGAGCAGGGTAGTTATCGCAACTGGGAATTTGGTGAACTGCCTGAAACACTTGAAATCCAAAAAGGCAATCGCACTCTATTCGGCTATCCCGCATTGGTAGATCGTACCGAGTCATGTGATCTTGAAGTGTTCGATGATTTGCTGGAGGCTCGGAAATATCATTGGCAAGGTCTTCGTAGACTATTTGCCTTATCGAACAAAGACACACTCAAGGCGCTGCAAAAACAACTACCTGGTATTCGGGAGCTTGGTTTACTGTTTATCAATGTGGGTTCGGTAGATGGATTGATTGAACAAACTCTGAATCTTGCCCTAGAGCGGGCATTTATGAATGATCCATTGCCGGTCAATGCGGAGCAATTTGCTGAGCGCTTGCAAGCAGGTAAGCCAAGATTGTCGTTAATTGCACAAGAAATTGCAAAGCATGCCTTAGCCGCTTTACAGGCTTACGCAGATTTGCAAAAGAAGTTGACTCAAGCTAAGGTTGCCTCAGCTGCTGCACATACAGACATTCAAACGCAAGTACAGGGTTTAATTTTCCCGAAATTTGTATCAGATACGCCATATGGGCAGTTGGTGCATTTCCCTCGCTATCTCAAGGCAATTGCAATGCGAATTGATAAGTTACGAGCCAACCCTGGTCGCGATGCTCAGTGCCAAAAAGATTGGGAGTCTGTTGCTAGGCCATGGCAAAAGTTAGTTCAAGGGAGTCGTGGATCCGCGAACTATGCCATGGCGGAGGATCAGGCTTTGACTGATTTCCGTTGGCAGTTGGAGGAGTTGAGAGTGGCTTTATATGCACAAGAATTAAAGACCCCCACGCCAATGTCCCTAAAACGCCTAGAAAAGGTCCTGTCTAGCTTGCGTTAAGTCAATTGATTGTCGTGAGTCAGCCTACGGCAGAGCATCTATTGCTTACAATGTCAGCTATGTACAAAAATATCAATAAAGCCAACTTTGTCACTATTTCAGCTCTCATAGTTTTGGCTTTCTCCGGCTTCCAGAATGCCGTTTTTGCTCAAATTGCTACAGCTTCTGACGCTAAGGCTGAGCCCAAGTTAGCGGTTGTATTGAACTCAGGTGAAGCAACTGTCAGCTTAATTGATATGCCAAGTCGTAAGGTGATTAAGACGGTGCCAGTTGGCAAAGAGCCGCACCACTTGATGATGACTCCCGATCAAAAGACGCTACTCATAGCTAACGCTGCGGGCAATGATGTGGTGCTGATGAATCCCACTACTGGTGAATTAATTGGCAAGATTCCTGACATCATCGATCCATACCAAATTGGCTATTCACCAAACCATAAGTGGTTTGTTTCAAATGGCAATCGTTTGGACAGGGTGGATGTTTATTACGCCCAAGGTGCAGACCTCAAGTTGGCAAAGTCCATCAAATTGGGTAAAACACCAAGTCACGTTGCATTCACTGCAGATAGCAAGATCGCATTCATCACGCTGCAAGATTCCAATGAATTGGCTGCGATTGATTTAGACACACAGACTGTTATTTGGAAAATGATAACGGGTAAAGTGCCCGCTGGCGTTTGGATGACCCCTGGGGACCAATACCTCTTGGTTGGTATTACGGGTGAAGACAATGTTCAAGTCATCGACTGGAAAAATCGTAAAGAAGTGAAGCGAATCTTTACCGGGAAGGGCGCTCACAACTTCCGTCCATTAGGTGATAAAAAGCATGTGTTCGTCAGTAATCGTATTGCTTCAACTATCAGTATGATTAATATGCAGACCCTGGAAAAGACGGGGGATATTACTGGCTTACCGGCGGGTCCAGACGATATGGAAATTACACCTGATGGAAAAACGATGTGGGTTACTTTCCGCTTTTCCAAAAAAGCGGGGGTAATTGATATTCCCTCGATGAAGTTAGTCACCGTGATTCCGGTTGGTAAATCACCACACGGCGTTTTCTTTACCCCACGTTCTGGTTGGGAGTAATTTAATTCGATGTATTTGAATGGCACTCTTGCTCGACTAACAGCGCTAATTCTTTTGGCAACATGCTCTTCGCTTGGATTTTCTCAAGAGAGTCACTGTAAAAAAACCGTATACCTCACCTTTGATACCGGCAACATGTCTGTTGCGCAAATTGTTGCTGACATACTGAATCGTCAAAACATTAAAGCTACTTTTTTCCTGGCGAATGAAAAAACTAGTCGTGGTGATTTTGCTTTAGATGATTCATGGCAATCCTATTGGCAGGATCGTCTTCGTGAAGGCCACCATTTTGGTAGTCACACTTATGACCATCTGTACTTTGTCAAAGATGGCCCCGATGGAGAGATCTTTGCAAAGCCGCAATTTGGGCCAAAGGCTGGGGTTGCAACTCTATATAACGAAGCTAGCTACTGCCGAGAAATTCGAAAGGTGGATGAGCGCTTTAAAGCATTAACGGGTTCTGGGATCCAGAAAATTTGGCGTGCTCCCGGTGGAAAAACATCACCACGTTCGATTCGAATGGGAAGTCAGTGCGGTTATCACCATATTGGCTGGAATCCCGCCGGATTTTTGGGTGATGAGCTCAGCTCGCAAACCCATTCCAATAAGTTGCTTTTGGATAAGGCAAGTAGCCAGCTTCAGGACGGTGACATCACCATGGCTCATTTGGGTATTTGGTCGCGCAAGGACCCCTGGGCTCCGGCAGTTTTAGAGCAACTGATTATTAATCTAAAGAGTCGCGGCTTTTGCTTTGCAACCCTGCCAAAACAAGATAAATAAGTCACAATTGAGGATATGGATTCCAATCCTTTTATAGCCACGATTGCCTCGGCCTACGCCAGCACTCAAGAATTTTTGTTTGTGCACGTGGCCGGGCCGATTTTGTATCAATTCGACCTCATGTCCATGGCGGAAGATGTGTTTGACGGCATTGATTGGTTTTTATTTGGCTGTATTCAGATCATGCTCATTGCGGTCATTCTGCGCACTTGGGAACGACTTTCGCCCGCTGAGACTCAAGAACGTTTTGCCAATAGCTCTAAGGCAGATGTTTTTTACACCTTGTTTCATCGTCTGGGCATTTTTCACGGCTTGATTTTTCTTGCCTTGTCAGGTTTTTTCTTTCAAATTGATTCCGTCCTTCATGACTTTCGTTTCGGCAGACTGAATGTGGAATCATGGTGGCCCCCAGTGACTTCGATTCCTTTGATAAGTTTCTGCATCTACTTCATATTGCTTGATTTTGTGGAGTACTTGTATCACCGCGCTTCACATACATTCAATTGGTGGTGGCAGTTGCATGCCTTGCATCACAGTCAAACCGTGATGACTGCTTGGTCGGATGATCGCAACCATATTCTGGATAGCATCCTGCATGCGGTAGTTTTTGCTTTCTTTGCACTGTTGTTTGGTGTATCCCCAAGTCAATTTATTTTGCTAGCAGTCTTGAGTCAATTTATTCAGAGTTGGCAACATGCCAATCTTAAAATTCATCTTGGCGCATTCAAGTATCTCTTGGTTTCTCCGATGTACCACCGCATGCATCATGCGGTAGGGTATGGCCATGAAGCCAATGGTAAGCCAGGTGTTTTGGGTGGTTGTAATTTTGGCGTCTTATTTCCATGGTGGGACATGATGTTCAATACTGCAATTTTTCCAAAGGACGTGCATCCCACCGGTGTGAGAGATTTGGCTATTTCGCCCAATATATTGCAACAGCAGTGGCAGGGTTTGATGCATTCAGTGCGTGAAATTTTTCCCAGAGCAAAATAAAACCAGCAGTTCATTTGGCGGTATTGGAAATCTATGGATAGCATGCAGCAAGTATTCAAGTCTTTCGGCTTGGCTTTGGTTGGAACAATGCATCCGAGAATGCTGTGGTTGAGCCTGCGCCCATTCTTGATCGTATCGATTTTATGGGGCGGCTTAATTTGGTTGACTTGGACGCCGGCCCTGGAAATGCTCAGCATTTTTTTAACAACATCTATCTTTACGAGTTGGATTCAGGATGGTCTGATTTGGGCTGGTTTTGAAAATGCCCGAGCCTGGATTGCGCCACTCTTTTTTGTAATGCTCTTGATCCCGTTGATCTCGATCAGTCTGTTGGTATTCATCGCCTTTACAACCGTGCCAACTATCGTTAGCGTGGTATCACGTCAGCACGCCTACAAAGATCTTGAGCGAAAGAAGGGAGGTGGTTTGTTTGGTAGTTTTGTATACACCATCTGGTCTGCTTTGATCTGTTTGGCTTTAGTGATGCTAACTTTACCGGTATGGTGGATTCCGCCACTAGTTGCAGTCTTACCGCCATTGCTTTGGGGTTGGCTGACGATGCGATTGATGTCTTATGATGTGCTCGCGCAACATGCTACTGCAGAGGAACGTGATACCTTGTTGCACCAGCATCGCTGGCCTCTCTTGGCAATGGGAATTGTTTCGGGAATGCTCGGCGCTGTACCCACTTTTTTCTGGGCAACATCAGCATTGGCTTTGGTGTTGTTCCCCATTGTGAGTTTTGTTGCTCTGTGGATTTACTCTTTAATCTTTGTATTTGCTGCGCTGTGGTTCGCGCACTATTTACTTGAGGCATTAAAAGAGATGCGCAGAAACGAGTTAGATCAATCTTTAAATATAGAAGCACGTGTAATTGATATGGAGCTACCGTACCATGGTTGAGGCGTCAAAACAGGTCAGCATTGATGTGCCTGAGGTCAAAGCCCGTCGCTTTGGATTGATTGTGATTGGCGATGAAATTCTGTCGGGTCGCCGTCAAGATAAGCACTTGAGCAAATTGATTGAGCTCTTGAATGAGCGTGGCTTGAGTCTGTCTTGGGCCAAATATGTTGCAGATGATCCTGATCAAATTACAGCCACCTTAAAAGATAGTTTTGCTAGTGGCGATGTGGTTTTCAGTACTGGCGGCATTGGCGCCACTCCTGACGATCACACACGACATTGCGCTGCCTTGGCTCTTGGCACTAAAACTGAGTTACATCCGACTGCGCAAGAATTAATTGCTGGGCGCATTCAGACGATGGCTGAAGGGGATCTTGCTAAAGCCGATTTAAGTACTCCTGAAAACCAACATCGTTTCAAAATGGGCGAGTTCCCGATTGGTAGCGACATCATTCCCAATCCCTATAACCAGATCCCTGGCTTTTCTATTCGAGAGCATTACTTTGTCCCAGGTTTTCCAGTCATGGCCGCTCCGATGATGGCCTGGTGTCTTGATAACTATTATCAAAACTTATTTCATCGCGAAAACTCGGCTGAGCAGAGTTTTATTGTTCCCAAAGGAATTGAATCAACCCTAACTCCGTTAATGGAGCGTATTGAGTCGGATTTCCCTGGGGTAAAGGTATTTAGCCTCCCATCTGTTGGTGATCCCTCCAGGGGCGGTGTTTATGCTGAACGTCATATTGAGCTGGGCATTAAAGGTAATGCAAATCTGCTGGAAAGTGCTTGGTTTGCTTTACGAACCGGCACTGAGGCTTTGGGTTATGTGATTCACGATATTTCAAAATCTAAGTAGGCACTACTTTGGTGCAAATATAGTATTTTTTAGGGTTTTGAGAGGAATTTCAGCACTTAATTAGTGCAATAATAACTGTTCCCGTTTGTTTGCTTCAGTAAATTAGATACATCCCAAGGGCATATTTGATGCCTGGAATGAACAAGGGTGTACACCTTAAGTTTGTATTCCGAATTTAGTTAATAGAGGAGATTTGAATGACGAAGACCGTCGCTGATGTGATGAAGTTGGTTAAAGAGAAGGAATGTACTTTCGTTGATTTCCGCTTTGTAGATACAAAGGGTAAAGAGCAACACACAACAGTACCTATTTCCCATTTTGACGAAGACAAGTTTGAGAGCGGTCATGCGTTTGATGGTTCATCTATTGCTGGTTGGAAAGGTATTGAAGCCTCTGACATGTTGTTGATGCCAGATCCAACAGCTTGCTATATCGACCCATTCTATGAAGAGCCTACATTGGTGATCACATGTGATGTGATTGAGCCTTCAGATGGTAAAGGTTACGACCGTGATCCACGTTCTATTGCTAAGCGTGCTGAGTCTTATTTGAAAAGCACTGGCTTGGGCGATGCGGCTTACTTTGGCCCAGAACCAGAATTCTTTATTTTTGATGGCGTCCGTTGGGGTGCTGACATGCAGGGTTGTTTCGTTAAGGTGGATTCTGAAGAGGCTCCATGGTCTTCAGCTGCTGAGATCGAAGGTGGTAACACTGGTCACCGTCCAGGTAAAAAAGGCGGCTACTTCCCAGTTGCTCCAGTAGATACATTCCAAGACATGCGTTCTGAGATGTGTTTGATCCTCGAATCTTTAGGTATTCCTGTCGAAGTTCATCACCATGAAGTTGCTGGTCAAGGCCAAAACGAATTAGGTACCAAGTTCAGCACATTGGTAGAGCGCGCTGACTGGACTATCTGGCAGAAGTATGTCATTCAAAACGTTGCTCACGCATACGGTAAGACAGCAACCTTCATGCCTAAGCCTATCGTTGGGGACAACGGTTCTGGTATGCACGTTCACCAATCCATTTGGAAGAATGGCGAGAACTTGTTTGCTGGCAACGGTTATGCAGGTTTGTCAGAGTTCGCATTGTTCTACATCGGCGGTATCATCAAGCACGCTAAAGCATTGAATGCGATTACTAACCCAGGTACAAACTCATACAAGCGTTTGGTTCCAGGCTTTGAAGCTCCAGTGAAGTTGGCTTACTCAGCGCGTAACCGTTCTGCTTCGATTCGTATTCCACACGTTTCAAGCCCTAAAGGCCGTCGTATTGAGACTCGCTTCCCTGATCCATTGGCTAACCCATACCTCTGCTTCTCAGCATTGATGATGGCAGGTTTAGACGGTGTTCAGAATAAGATTCATCCAGGCGAAGCTGCTGACAAGAACTTGTATGACTTGCCACCAGAAGAAGATGCAAAGATCCCAACCGTTTGTGCAAGCTTGGAAGAAGCATTAGAAGCCTTGAACAAAGACCGTGAGTTCTTGACTCGTGGTGGTGTCTTTACAGACTCTATGATCGACGCATATATCGCTTTGAAGATGGAAGATGTCACACGTTTCCGAATGACAACCCATCCGATCGAATTCGATATGTACTACTCCCTGTAAGCGAAGGAGTAATGTTGAGCGCAGGTCTGTTGCGCAATTCGTTCAAAGGGGCAGCTTCGGCTGCTCCTTTTTTTCCGACATTGCTTGATCAGTTGCCCAATGCCATCGTGGTATTTGAGGCCGAGAACCAACAATTGGTTTACGTGAATCCCGCTGCAGAGTCTGCGTTGGATCTATCGCGAAAATCTCTTGAAGGTCAGTCTGTGCATAACCTGTTCGGGGATAACACCTCAATTAAGCGCATGATTGAAGAGGTGAAAGCGGGGCACTTTTCTGCTCAACGTCAAGAGCTGGTCTTACATTCCTTGCCTGGAAGCATTCATCAAGAGTCGATTCCTGCGCATGTGGTCGTGGCCAGTCTTGAGGATCCCACGCTGATCATGATGGAGTGGTTTCCAATTGATCAGCAGTTGCGTAGTGAGCGCGATGAGCGCGTAACTCAACAAGTTGAAGCAAACAAGCAGTTAATGCGTAACTTAGCGCATGAAATTAAAAATCCTTTAGGTGGTATTCGAGGTGCAGCTCAATTGCTAGAGTTTGAGCTTCCAGAAAAAGGTTTGCGTGAATACACTCAGGTCATTATTAAAGAATCAGATCGTCTACAAAACTTAGTCGACAGATTATTAGCGCCGCACCGCAAGGCTCACGCAATGGAATCATTTAACGTCCATGAAGCCTTAGAGCGTGTACGTAGTCTGGTGTTGGCAGAGTTTCCAAAAGGTTTACGCATTATCCGTAACTATGACACCAGCCTTCCTGAGGTGCTGGGTGATCGCGAGCAGTTGATCCAGGCTGTTCTCAACATTGCCCACAATGCTGCTCAAGCGCTCTCCGAAGAAATGCAGCAAGGTATTGCTCAAATTGAATTTAAGACAAGGGTGGCTCGCTCAGTCACCATTTCTAAGCAACGCTACAAGATGGCAATGGATCTACACGTTATCGATAACGGGCCCGGCATTCCAGAGGATATCCGCGAGCGTATTTTCTTCCCATTGGTTTCCGGCAGGGATGGTGGTAGCGGTCTTGGCCTCACCTTGGCCCAAACGTTTGTGCAACAGCATCAAGGCTTTATTGCATGTGACAGCCGTCCTGGACGGACTGATTTCCATATTCAAATTCCTTATCGTAGGCAGGAGAAAGCATTATGAAACCCGTATGGATCGTAGACGATGATCAATCTATTCGTTGGGTATTAGAAAAAGCGCTTACTCGCGAGAATATTCCCCATAAGAGTTTCTCTAACCCCAATGACGTGCTCAATGCACTAGATAAGGAAGCTCCGCAAGTATTGATTTCGGATATTCGTATGCCGCGTGGCAATGGTTTAGATCTGCTGCAGAATGTAAAAGAGACGCATCCGACGCTTCCCGTCATCATCATGACTGCTTACTCAGATTTGGATTCAGCGGTATCGTCTTTTCAGGGTGGTGCATTTGAATACCTCACCAAGCCATTTGATATTGATAAGGCGGTTGAATTAATTCGCCGCGCCATGGAGCAAAGCGAGCGTAATCAATCTGGCAACAAAGAAATGAATGGCTGGAGACAAGACTCGACAGAAATCATTGGTCAAGCTCCTGCAATGCAAGAAGTCTTTCGGGCTATTGGCCGCTTGGCTCAGTCCCACTCAACAGTCCTGATTACTGGCGAATCTGGAACCGGTAAAGAGTTGGTTGCACAAGCTTTGCATAAGCACAGCCCACGTGCCAAGGGTCCATTCGTTGCCTTTAGTACTGCAGCAGTACCCAAGGATTTATTGGAGTCTGAATTATTCGGTCACGAGCGTGGTGCTTTCCCCGGAGCTTTGACATTACGTCGCGGTCGCTTTGAGCAGGCTGATGGCGGTACTTTATTCTTAGATGAAATTGGCGATATTCCTTTTGATCTGCAAACCAGATTGTTGCGTGCATTAACGGATGGTCATTTCTATCGAGTTGGCGGACAGGATCCCATCAAAGCAAATGTGCGCATCATTGCTTCCACGCATCAAAATTTGGAGGCCCGAGTTGCAGCCGGTGCTTTCCGTGAAGATTTATTACATCGCCTTAATGTCATTCGCTTGAGGATGCCAGCATTGCGTGAGCGCGCGGAAGATATTCCGGTGCTGGCACGCCATTTCATGTTGACCTGCGCCAAGTCCTTGGGGGTCGAAGCTAAAAAACTTTCTGATGATGTTTTAAAGGAAATTAGCGGCATGCCTTTTCCTGGTAACGTGCGTCAACTAGAAAATCTATGTCACTGGTTAACGGTGATGACGCCATCCAATTTGATCGGATCAGGCGATTTGCCTACAGATCTTTTGGCGGAAGCCGGTGAGCAACCAGTTTTATTGCAGGGTGAATCGAATCCTTCAGCTCAAGTAGCGATTAAGGTTAGTTCAGCGGATTGGGAGGGTGGCTTAGGTCGCCTAGCGGTCAAAATGCTGCAAGATGGTGATTCAGAGGTATACGACGTTCTGTGCTCTAAATTTGAGAAAGCAGTTCTCCAAGCAGCACTAGAAGTTACCCGTGGAAGACGTGTTGAAGCAGCTCAGCGCCTAGGAATTGGTCGCAACACGATCACTCGTAAATTGCAGGAGCTTGGTATTGATGGCTGACTCAGTCAGAATTTCCGCCTGGAATGTGAACTCCCTTAAGGTGCGTTTGCCTCAAGTTTTGAAGTGGTTGCAGGATCAAGAGAAGGCGAAAAATCCTATTGATGCACTTTGTCTGCAGGAGTTGAAGCTCACTGACGATAAATATCCTCACCAAGAATTGGAAGAGGCCGGATACCTCAGCATTGCTGCTGGCCAAAAGACATATAACGGCGTTGCTATCATCGTTCGCAAAGCTGCCTTGGCATCCATCGCTACGGATCATGAAACCACTTTTCTAAAGCCTGTTAGAAATATTCCAGGTAGTGCGGATGAGCAGCAACGTGTCTTAGCTGCCACCTTATGTTTTAAGGGAATGCAGCCGATGCGTCTTGTCTCGGCATACTTCCCTAATGGTCAGTCTCCCGATAGTGATAAGTTTGTTTATAAGTTAGGCTGGCTGAAGGCGCTAGAAGATTGGTTAAAAGAGGAGTTAACTCAAAATACTCGTTTGGCTCTCTTGGGTGATTTCAATATCGCGCCTACCGATGTTGATGTGCATGACCCTTCCAAGTGGGTTGGTCAAAACCTAGTTTCGCCACCAGAACGAGAGGCGTTTCAAAAACTCCTCAATTTAGGTTTAACAGATTCATTCAGAATGTTTGAGCAGGCGCCAAAATCATTTAGTTGGTGGGATTACCGCATGATGGGTTTCAGAAGAAATGCCGGTATGCGGATTGATCACATCCTTTTAAGTGACGACCTAAAAGAGAAATGTAGCTCAAGCATCATCGATAAAGAGCCCCGCACTTGGGAGCAGCCTTCGGATCACGCTCCAGTCGTTGCAGAAATTAAAGCTTAGACGTTTACTGAGAGGCTAAACCGCCATGACGAAGCAGGGCATCAATGCTTGGCTCTCTTCCTCTAAAGGCCTTAAAGGATTCGGCAGCAGGACGACTGCCTCCCACCTCCAAAATCTCTTTGCGATAACGAGCGCCTGTTTGTTCATCGAGGACGCTTCCAGTAAGCTTGGCTACCTCCTCAAATGCAGAGTAGACATCTGCAGACAGTACCTCAGCCCATTTATAGCTGTAATAACCAGCAGCATATCCACCGGCAAAGATGTGGCTAAAGGTATTAATCCAGCGGGAAATGGACGCTTGCGGGATCACATTGAATTGATCTGCAATACTTCTTGATAGATCAAGGACTGCCTGTCCTTTTGCGTTTTCTGGATCAAAGCTAGCATGCAGACGCCAATCGGTTAGTGACATTACAACCTGACGCAGTGTCATATAGCCATTTTGGAAATTCTTAGCAGCAAGGATTTTTTCGTATAACTGGCGGGGCAGTGGTTCACCTGTCTGGGCATGAGCAGTCATTTTTTCCAAGACCTCCCATTCCCAACAGAAATTTTCCATGAACTGACTTGGCAGCTCCACTGCATCCCATTCAACGCCATTAATTCCGGAGACACCTAAGGCGTTGACTTGCGTTAATAAGTGGTGCAAACCATGACCACTCTCGTGGAAGAGGGTAATGACATCATCGTGAGTAATGGTTGGTTGGCGCAATACGCCATTTACCTTTACGGGTGCGGCAAAGTTGCAGATTAAATACGCCACCGGTATCTGAATTTCTCCATTAGGCAATTCTCGGCGCCCACGAGCATCATCCATCCAGGCGCCACCACGCTTGCCTGATCTGGCGTAAGGATCCAGGTAAAAATAAGCCACTAAATTGCCTGCGGAATTCTTGATGCCGAAGGACTGTACATCCACATGCCAAGTTGGTAGATTAGCTTTTTCAATCTTGACGCCAAACAAAGTTTGAATGACTCCAAATAATCCCTCTAAAACCTTAGGTAGGGGGAAGTACTGCTTGAGCTCATTTTCAGAAAATGCATAGCGTGCTTGCTTCAATCTCTCCGAAGCAAAGGCGATGTCCCACGGTTCTAATCCATCGGCAATAAAAAGTTCAGATTTTGCAAATTCAGAAAGTTCTTGCCAGTCTTTCAAGGCAAATGGTTTTGCCTTCTGTGCAAAGTTAGTGAGGAAGGTATCCACTTCCTCAACACTACTAGCCATTTTTGGGGCCAAACTCAGAGCAGCATAATTCTTGAAGCCCAACATGCGCGCTTCTTCATTCCGGAGCCTGAGTTGCTCGAGCATGTTTTGCGTATTGTCCCAATTGAGGTTCCCATGGGCATATTGCGGGGATAATTCGGAAGCTCGAGTTACGTAGGCCTCATACATGAGGCGACGCAGAGACCGGTTCTCGGAGTACTGCATGACTGGATAGTAGGATGGAAAGTGTAGCGAGAATGCCCAGCCTTGAAGTTCTTTCTGCTCAGCAAGATCAGCCGCTGCAGCAATTGCATCTTCTGGCAGTCCAGCCAGCTGCGACTTATCAGCAATAAGATGCACAAAGCTATCTGTTGCATCTAAAACGTGATCAGAAAATGCTTTGCCTAATAAAGCTTGTTCATCTTGAATCTGTGAGAAGCGGGGCTTTTGTGAGTCTGAGAGCTCTGCGCCACCCAGACGGAAATCTCTTAAGGAGTTTTCAATTACTTTTTTCTGTGCAGGGTTTAGTTTTGAGAAGTCAGCGCTTTGACTAAGCTCCTTAAACTTTTGATATAGCGCCAAGTTTTGCCCTAGGCTTGAAAAGAATGCAGTAACCTTTGGCATCATCTCGCCATAGGCTGCCCTAAGCTCTGGAGTATCTGCAACGCTGTTAAGGTGCGATACGACTCCCCAGGACCTACTCAAAGACTCTGTGGCATCTTCGAGGGGCTCTACCAAATCATTCCAGTTACCTGGAGTGCTTTGATCTACCGCATGATTGACTGCGTACTCAGCTCGCCCCAATAGAAAGTCTATCGCTGGCGCAATGTCCGAAGGCTTTACCTCGGAGTAGGCACAAATGCCTCTTCCGACTGAAATTAGTGGGTTTTTTTGGAGCTCAGCAGAGGGCTGTAAAAGTGTTGATTTAGTCATCCCTATAGCTTAATGGACGACGCAAACTTTTGCTAATCAGGCGCTAGTTAGACGGCTTAGCTGCTTTTTCTGCTGCTTCCAGGGTATTCATCAGAAGCATGGTAATGGTCATGGGGCCGACACCACCTGGCACAGGCGTAATCCAGCCAGCAACATATTGAGCGGCATCAAAATCAACGTCGCCACAGAGCTTTCCATCGGGCATTCGATTAATGCCAACGTCAATGACAGCGGCTCCATTTTTTACCATGTCACCAGTAATCATTTTAGGTTTGCCGGTTGCAACAACCAAAATATCAGCATCCTTGGTGTGATGCGCCAAGTCGCGAGTCTTGCTATTGCAGATAGTGACTGTTGCACCTGCTTGTAGCAAAAGCATGGCCATAGGCTTACCCACAATATTAGAAGCGCCTACGATCACCGCACGTGCGCCACGGATGGGATATTCAATACTCTCTAAGATCTTCATGCAGCCATATGGCGTGCAAGGCTTGAATTCAGGCTGACCCACCATTAACGCACCAGCATTGGCTACGTGAAAGCCATCCACATCTTTTTCTGGGGCAATCGCTTCTAGTACGCGCTCAGCCGCAATATGCTCGGGAAGGGGGAGTTGAACCAAAATTCCGTGAATAGCAGGATCGGCATTTAATGTCGCAATACGCGCAAGTAATTCTTCTTCGCCTAATTCGGCAGAGTAGCGCTCCAATACAGAATGAAAGCCGACATCCTCGCAAGCCTTCACTTTATTTCTAACATAAACCTGGCTAGCAGGATTTTCTCCAACTACGATGACAGCTAGGCCAGGCCTTACGCCCCTAGCGGTAACTATTGCTCCGCGTGCTGCAATTTCAGTACGTAATTTTTTGGATAGGGCGACGCCATCGAGTAACTGTGCAGGCATAGGGATTAATTTGGTTGTGGATCTGAGAGGGCTAAGCGGAGGAGGTCTGCAACGGTATTTACGTTGAGCTTTTCCATTATGTTGGCACGATGTGCTTCGACCGTTTTAATGGAGATGCCAAGATCATCCGCAATTTGTTTATTTAAGCGACCGGCAACAATGCGCTCTAGCACTTGGCGCTCACGACCAGTTAACTTGCTTAAGAGACTCTGGGTAATTTTGCGGTGGCTTGCTTGTGAGTAATCAACACGTGCTTTAGCAAGCATGCGGTCAACTAGACCGCAGAGATCATTTTCTTTGAAGGGCTTTTCAATGAAGTCCACTGCACCGCGCTTCATGGTGGAGACTGCCATTGAGACATCACCATGACCAGTAATAAAAGCAACTGGCATTGGCAGGTTTTCACTAATCAAACGCTCTTGTAATTCAAGACCTGACATGCCCGACATGCGGACATCTAAGATTGCGCAGGAGATAGTTGACTTATCCGTGCTCTGGAGTGACTGCAAGAAACGCTCAGCACTTGCATGACAGCGCACAACATAGCCATTGCTTTCTAGGAGCCAGGTAAGTGAGTCGCGTACCGCCTCATCGTCATCTACAACGTAAACCACTTCAGTTTGATTGGGTTTGGTGGCAGCACTGATATTCATATTAGCTTTCGCAGATCAATCTTAAAAAAATACATAAATTAACTGTTGGCCATAGAGCCTGCTAGCTCTAGGGGTAATAGTATTGTAAAGGTGCAGCCCGCCAGCTTAGTCTGTTCTGCATCCATCTGATTTTTTGCAAAAAGGCGGCCCTGATGGGACTCTATAACGGATCGGCAAATATTCAATCCCATGCCCATACCGTCGTTTTTAGTGCTAAAAAAGGGCTCAAACATGCGTTCAATGACGGATTGGGCGATTCCGGCACCTGCATCTGTTACTTGGATACGCAGCATGGCGGGAAAGGTGCTGGTATCCAGGTCAGCCGAAATCTGCACTGGTGGAGCCGACCAGCGCGAAGAAAGAGGGTAAACCTCTCTCAAGCTATCCAGGGAGTTTTTCAGGAGGTTAACCAATACCTGGAGAATCAAGACCGGATCAACGTCAATCATTGGCAGATTGCTGGCAATCTCAGTGGCGATATTTAATCGGTGGCGATGCGCTTCAATTTCCACCAATCCAACTGCATCATTAATAATTTCACTAATATCGCAAGTTTTACGTTGTGGCTCACTGCGCTTCACAAAACCTTTGATACGCTGAATGATTGTTCCGGCCCTATGCGCTTGATCAGATGCTTTCTCTAGTGCTGGAAGAATATCTTTTTGCACTACTGGATCTAGGTGATCCTGTAAACGCTTGGCCACACCCATGCAATAGTTAGAAATGGCTGCAAGTGGTTGGTTTAATTCGTGGGCTAAAGAAGAGGCCATTTCACCCATGGTGGTTAAACGACTAGTGAATTGCATGCGCTCTTCTTGTTGGCGCGCTAAATCATCCGCCTCAATACGAATCGTAATGTCGGTTGCAATGAGCAATTGTGCTAAGTGACCATCTACCCATGGAACAAAACGTCTTCGGACTTCATACCATCTTAAGGTTCCAGTGGCTTCATCTAATAGTTGAATTTCTTCAGACTCATTTTCTTGATACAAAGAAGATGGGGAGATGCCCTCGGTGATGGCATCTCCAGAATCCTCAATCAAGGCTTGCATCGCATTCCGATTGATATCACTGTCAGCTAGATCAAAATGGCCTTTGGCAGTGTTTCCAAAACGTTCCCGATAAAAGCGATTCGCAAACAACAACTCACCGGTTTCATTGGATACTACGGAAACTGCAGCATCAAGACCTTCTAAAACTGTAACGAAGCGCTCTTGTGAAGCAGCTAATTCTTCGCGAATTTTCTTCGGCTCAGAAATATCAATTAAGGAAGTGACCCAGCCAGTTTGAGCACCTTTTTCATTAATTAATGGAGAAATAAAGGTACGAGTCTGAATGATGGATCCGTTGCGGTGAAGGATCGAGCCCTCTATGCCAATTTTCTTTTCCTGGCTTAAGGCAAGCTTGAGGGCTTTATTCATCTTTTCCGTCAACTCACTCTTTTGACCCTCGGGCCAAAAAGCAAAAGGCGGACTCATCCCAATTAACTCCTCTGCTGACCAACCAGTCATTTCACAAAAGGCGGGATTGACGTAGGTGATTACTCTATTCATGTCATGCGCACGAATTCCTACTGGGGTGGAGTTTTCCATAGCGCTACGAAAACTCGTTTCGGCACGAAGATTTGCTTCGGCCTCTTGTCTGACCTGCATTTGCTTGAGTACTGACCACAAGCTCCAAATTACGAATGCACTTAAACCCAATACCACGCCAATCAACATTCTAAAAGTCAAGTTTGTTGCTGGCGGGTAGGTGTCAATGCGCAGACTTATATTGGGACTGAGAACGCCAATATCCAAACTAGTTTGATTGCTAAATGCGCGCTTTGGTGTATTTTTATCGGATGAGATTGCTAAGACCTTATCTTCATCAGCAATTAAAGTAAATCGATATTGGCCCTTGAGCTCACCAGGGATCATTTCAAGCATGCCCTGTGTTGTGTAGAGCACAGCCACCATGCCTTTGATTTCAATGCCAGAAATTTGAGGTACTGCTTGCCAAAACACATTTCGAATTTCTTTTGATAGTACCTCATCACTTGGAACTTCAATAGTAATGAACTGGCTGAAGGCCGGTCTATTTGTTGCAGCACTCAGTTCTAATGTTTTCTTCAGTGCCTGATTTATCACGACTGCATTATTTGCTTTATTAAACCAGTCCGTTTTTAAGTTATCCGGTGGAATTTTCCAAAGACGTTGATCTGATTCATTAATCCAAACAATTTGCGCTATTTCATGATTGCTTTGCAGTAGATTTTCTGCCTGAATAATCACGTTTTCTTTCAACTTTGTTGAATCTCCGGCACTGACATAATCACGCCCAATGGATTGCAATACATCAGTATTGTTTGCAAAACGCAATTGAATGCGTTGCTTTGCAAAAGAGAGTTCTCTAAATAGTGCGGCTTCTTGCTGACTCATTTCATGCAGTTGTAGGGTGCCCATAATGACCCCCATCACAACAGTAAAGAGCACAATGGCTATTAATGGCGTGTAGACAAGCTTAAATCCCCGTATACGACGTAGCCATTTCACAGGCTTTAGCTGCCAGATTGAAAATGCGATTTTTTTCATGTAATTTACTTATTTTGCCCTATTGATAGGTCTTCTTTGCCTATTTAGCGCTTTAAGCTGCTTGAGTGCGCTGCAATAAAATACCACATAGTGAGAAATACTATCATTATGTGGAAAATTGCTTGTTTACACCCATAGACCTTCCTAGAATATTGCCTATAAAGTGAATGAATAAGACCGATGTGACTAATGGAGGCAGTATATGGCAGCAGTTCCAGATCAAATTTTAGGTAGCGCAGGTAAGCAAGATGCGGATCCAGGTGAAACCCAAGAATGGTTGCAGGCGCTTGATGGCGTAATTCGTAATGAAGGCCCAGAGCGCGCGGCTTATCTGATTGATCAGCAAATTTCTCATGCTCGCGTCAATGGGGTCAATCAATCATTCCATGCAGATACTCCTTACATCAACACGATTCCGGTAGAGCAGCAAGCACGTCTACCAGGGGATCAGAATGTTGAGCATCGCATCCGCTCCTACACGCGTTGGAACGCAATGGCAATGGTTCTGCGTGCTAACAAAGACACGAACGTTGGTGGACATATTTCATCCTTCCAGTCGGCCGCTACTTTATATGACGTCGGCTTTAATCATTTTTGGCATGCGCCATCACCAGAGCACGGTGGCGACCTGATTTTTGTTCAAGGGCATTCAGCCCCAGGTGTTTATGCTCGCGCCTATATGCTCGGCCGCCTGTCAGACGAGCAGTTGAATAACTTCCGTCAAGAGGTTGGCGGCAAGGGTATCTCTAGTTATCCACATCCTTGGCTAATGCCAGATTTCTGGCAGTTCCCTACAGTGTCTATGGGTCTTGGACCCATCATGGCTATTTATCAAGCGCGCTTTATGCGCTACATGCAGGATCGCGGATTTATTAAGGCGGAAGGGCGCAAAGTCTGGGCCTTCCTCGGGGATGGTGAAACTGATGAGCCAGAATCCCTCGGCGCTATTGGTATGGCTGGCCGTGAAAAATTAGATAACCTGATTTTTGTCGTGAACTGTAACTTGCAGCGTCTTGATGGTCCTGTGCGTGGTAACGGCAAGATTATTCAAGAGCTCGAGGGTGAGTTCCGCGGCTCTGGTTGGAATGTAATTAAGGTAGTTTGGGGTGGCCATTGGGATGCTTTATTCGCACGCGATAAAAAAGGCATCTTGATGCAACGTCTTGGCGATATCGTGGATGGCGAGTACCAAACCATGAAGGCCAAGAATGGTGCTTATGTTCGCGAGATCGTATTCAATACCCCCGAATTAAAGTCGCTAGTGAGTGACTGGAGTGATGATGAGATTTGGAATCTCAATCGCGGCGGTCATGATCCACACAAGGTATTTGCCGCCTTTCATTCAGCCGTAAATCATAAGAATCAACCAACAGTTATTTTGGCCCACACTATTAAAGGTTACGGTATGGGTGGATCTGGTGAGGCGATGAATATTGCCCACCAAGCTAAGAAGATGAATGCGGATGATGTACGTCGTTTCCGTGATCGCTTCGAGATTCCAGTAAAGGATGAGCAATTAGATGACATGCCTTTGGTGAAATTTGCTGAAGGTAGTCCCGAGCTTGATTACATGAAGGCCCGCCGCCAGGAATTAGGTGGCTACCTTCCACAGCGTCGAATGAAGGCCGAGAGCCTACCAGTGCCTGCGCTAGATGTATTCGCACCATTATTAGAGGCAACCACCGATGGCCGTGAGATCTCCACAACGATGGCCTTTGTTCGCATCCTTAATACGATTGTGCGCGACAAGGTTTTGGGTAAGCGTGTAGTTCCGATTGTTCCAGATGAGTCTCGAACCTTTGGTATGGAAGGTATGTTCCGCCAGCTAGGGATTTGGAATCAACTTGGTCAGCTTTACACCCCAGAAGATCATGATCAATTGATGTTCTATAAAGAGGATAAGACGGGCCAGATTTTGCAAGAGGGTATTAATGAAGCGGGTGGTATGTGCGACTGGATCGCTGCTGCAACTTCATACTCAACTCATGGCGTACCGATGTTGCCCTTCTACATCTTCTACTCCATGTTTGGTTTCCAGCGTATTGGCGACCTCTGCTGGGCTGCTGGCGATATGCGTAGCCGTGGATTCTTATTGGGCGGTACTGCCGGTAGAACAACTCTGAACGGCGAAGGTCTTCAGCACGAAGATGGCCACAGCCAAGTATGGAGTGCCGCTATCCCGAACTGCATAAGCTACGATCCTTCATTCTCATTTGAAGTGGCCGTGGTGATTCAGGACGGTATGCGCCGCATGTTGGCTGAACAGGAAGATGTCTATTACTACATCACTTTGATGAATGAGAACTACGCTCATCCAGCAATGCCAAAGGGTGCGGAACAAGACATCATTAAGGGAATGTACAAATTGAAGTCGGTTGGTGATGTCAATGCTAAATTGCGTGTACAGCTCTTAGGTTCAGGCACGATTTTCCGTGAAGTCATTGAAGCCGCTGAAATCCTGCATCAAGATTGGGGTGTTGCCTCTGATCTTTGGGGTTGCCCAAGCTTTACTGAGTTAGGTCGTGATTGGAATGCGGTTCACCGAAATAATCTTCTCAATCCAGCAACTGGACCTGCTTTTTCGCATGTAGAGAAGTGCCTTAAAGATACTGCGGGTCCAATTGTTGCTGCTACTGACTATGTACGTCTATTTGCAGAGCAAATTCGTCCTGCAATTCAGCATATGGGTCGTCGTTTTGAAGTTCTAGGTACTGATGGATTTGGTCGTTCAGATACTCGTGAAAAATTACGTGATTTCTTTGAGGTCGATCGTCACTGGGTTGTCCTAACTGCCTTACGTTCTTTGGTGGATGCTGGTCAGCTTGATCGTCAAAAACTAGCAGAAGCGATTAAGAAATATGAAATCGATATCACTAAACCAAACCCAATGACGGTTTGATAAGAGACAGAGACTATGAGCCAACTAATTGATATTAAAGTCCCAGACATTGGGGATTACAAAGATGTGCCTGTCATCGAGGTATTGGTAAAAGCCGGTGATCGTGTTGAGAAAGAGCAGTCAATTGTTGTTCTTGAATCAGACAAAGCAACCATGGATGTTCCCTCATCGCATTCCGGTGTGGTGAAAGAGGTTAAGGTTAAAGTCGGCGACTCGATTTCGGAGGGCGCCATTGTTTTGGTGCTCGAAGAAAGTGGTGTTGCGGCTCCAGCGGCTACGCAAACTTCTGCTGCTCCAGTGGCAGCAAAGGCGGAACCTGTTGCAGCGCCAGCTCCAAAAGTAGAGCCACCGATAGTACGTGCACCAGCCCCCCCGCCTATTAGCAATACCCCAGTTGAAGTAGACCCAACAGCCAGCCATGCAAGTCCTTCAGTGCGGAAGTTTGCGCGTGAACTCGGCGTTACCGTTCATCAAGTTAAAGGATCGGGGCCTAAAGGTAGAATTACTCAGGAAGACGTGCAAGCCTTTGTAAAAGCTGCAATGAGTGGCGGAGCTGGAAGCGCATCAAATGCATCTGGCGGAAGCTTGGGCGGTCTGAATTTAATTCCTTGGCCTAAAGTTGATTTCTCTAAATTCGGCGAGACAGAGCGTCAACCACTAAATCGCATTAAGAAGTTAACTGCTGCGAACTTGGGTCGCAACTGGGTAATGATTCCTGCAGTGACTTATCACGAAGATGCAGATATTACTGACCTTGAAGCATTTAGAGTCCTTACCAATAAAGAGAATGAAAAGCAGGGGCTCAAAATCACGATGTTAGCTTTCTTGATGAAAGCCGCTGTCGCTGCACTCAAGAAGTTCCCTGAGTTCAATAGCTCCATTGATGGCGATGACTTGGTATTGAAGAAGTATTTCAATATTGCTTTCGCCGCAGATACGCCAAATGGTTTGGTAGTTCCGGTGATTCGTGATGCCGATAAAAAAGGCATCTTTGAGCTTGCTCGTGAAACCTCCGAATTGGCTGCGCTTGCGCGTGATGGCAAGTTGAAGCCAGAGCAGATGCAAGGCGCAAGCTTCACCATTTCTTCCTTGGGTGGTATTGGTGGTACGTATTTCTCACCCATCGTGAATGCGCCAGAAGTGGCTATCTTAGGTGTAAGCAAAGCTGCCATGAAACCTGTTTGGGATGGCAAGCAATTTGTACCGCGCTTAATTTGCCCGTTATCACTCAGTGCCGACCATCGTGTGATTGATGGTGCTTTGGCAACGCGTTTTAATGTCTATATCGCTCAACTGATGTCCGACTTCCGTCGCGCAGCGCTATAAGGAGAAGATATGGCTAAGCAAATTATTCTTGTTCCAGATATTGGGGACTATTCAGATGTTCCAGTCATCGAGGTGCTCATTAAAGTTGGCGATGTCATTGAAAAAGAACAGCCTTTACTTGTTCTGGAATCTGACAAAGCAACCATGGAAGTGCCGGCTGATGCTGCTGGAACTATTTTGAGTGTCTCTGTAAAAGCTGGCGATAAAGTAAGCAAGGGAAGTGTTGTTGCTGAAATTGAAGCGGGGGCAGCAGCTGTACCCCAAGCCTCAACAGCAGCAGCTTCAGCTTCAACCCCCGCTCCCATAGCAGCACCTGTGATCAGCGCTCCAATCGCCGGGCAGTACAGCGGCAAAGTGGATCATGAGTGCGAAGTGCTCGTATTGGGTGCTGGCCCTGGTGGTTACAGCGCTGCATTCCGAAGCGCAGATTTAGGTATGAGCACTATCTTGATAGAACGTTATGCAACTTTGGGTGGTGTTTGCTTGAATGTCGGCTGTATTCCATCAAAAGCTTTGCTTCATACAACTGCAGTGATGGATGAAGTCAAGACCATGTCTAAGCATGGCATTAGCTATGGCGCTCCAAAAATTGAAATCGATCAATTGCGCGGCTATAAAGATTCAGTCATTGCCAAGTTAACTGGTGGATTAGCCGGTATGGCTAAAGCGCGTAAAGTCACTGTGGTGCGTGGATTGGGTCGTTTTTTGGATGCCAATCACGTTGAAGTTGAGTTAACCAAAGGTGATGGTCAGGACTTAGCCGGTCAAAAGGAAGTGGTTCGTTTCCAGAAGGCCATCATTGCAGCCGGAAGTCAGCCAGTCAAACTGCCTTTCCTGCCGGAAGACCCGCGCATTGTCGATAGCACTGGTGCTTTATTACTAAATAGCATTCCAAAACGCATGTTAGTCATTGGTGGCGGCATTATTGGTTTAGAGATGGCGACAGTCTACAGCTCCTTAGGCTCACGGATTGATATTGCTGAGATGATGGATGGTCTGATGGCAGGTGCCGATCGTGACTTGGAAAAGGTTTGGGAGAAATTTAATGCCGGCCGTTTTGAAAAGATCATGCTCAAGACTCGTGCCTCAAAAGCCGAAGTGAAAGCGGATGGTATTCAGGTTAGCTTTGAAGGTGAGAGCGCCCCTACAGAACCGCAGACTTACGATTTGGTATTAGTTGCAGTAGGTCGCACACCTAACGGTAAGAAGATTGATGCTTCTGCTGCAGGAGTCATTGTAGATGAGCGTGGCTTTATTCCAGTCGACAATCAAATGCGTACGAATGTGAATAACATCTTTGCCATTGGCGATATCGTTGGCCAACCCATGCTTGCTCACAAAGCGGTGCATGAGGGTCACGTTGCAGCTGAAGTGGCTGCAGGTGAAAAATCTTACTTTGACGCTAAGCAAATTCCATCGGTTGCATATACTGATCCAGAGGTGGCTTGGGCTGGCTTGACAGAAGAGCAGTGCAAAGCTCAAGGCATCGCTTACGAAAAAGGTTTATTCCCTTGGGCTGCCAGCGGTAGGGCGATTGCCAATGGCCGTGACGAAGGCTTTACCAAACTCATTTTTGACGCTACAAGCAAACGCATCATTGGTGGCGGTATTGTTGGTACTCACGCCGGTGATTTAATTGGCGAAGTGTGTCTTGCTATTGAGATGGGTGCTGATGCAGTAGATATCGGTAAAACCATTCATCCGCATCCAACACTGGGTGAATCTGTTGGTTTGGCTGCGGAGGCTGCTCATGGCCACTGCACTGATCTGCCGCCAGTAAAAAAGAAAGCGCACTAAATAAACTAGCATCGCCCATTTGCTGGATAAGAAAAAGCCTCGAGAGATCGAGGCTTTTCTACTATAGCTGTCGTAACACCAGCAATGCAGCAACTATAAAGGCTTACTTTTTCTTAGCAGTTTTATTTGCAGGCTTGCTAGTTGTATTCATGGTCTTTTCAACTGAGCTGGTGGCATTGTTCAAGTTAGTTTGGGCAAGCTCTACAGCATGCTTTACCGCTTTTTGACTTGTTTCAAATACGTTGGTCGCAGACGCGATTGCTTGTTTCATGGCATTGACTGCAGCATCGGATCCCGCAGGAGCATTTTTTGTCCAGTCTTCTACCAAGGCATTAATTTTTTTCTGGCCCGCCTGTAACTCTTGTTCAGCAGATTTAGTGAAGCTAGCCTGGGTCTCATGAGCTAATTCATAAAGATGACGGCTGTAAGCCATAATTTTTTCAGCCATTGGCTGAACTGCCTCCGCTTGATGGGCGAGAAGCTGTTGAATATCTTTCACTTCCAATGCTTTCTTAGCGCTACTCATGCTTTCACCTAAGCTTTGCTTGGCTATGTGCATATTGAGTTCAATTAATTTCTCAATACTCTTGAGCGCTTGATTGGTGAGTCCGCTCAAAGTCTCTAAATTAGCTTTTTGCGCTGCTGCGATTTGTTCAGGCGTTAAGTTCATATCAATCCTTTTCATGTCAACTCAATCTTTTCTAACTATGAGCTTTATCTGGATCTTGTCAATTTATTTACGCACCATTTTATAGCATTTATGATGCACTGCAATATAAATTAGATAATGCTTTGAAATGGAGGGTGGGTATAAAAAAAGCCTAAAATCAGGGATTAACAAAAAACTCCACATTTTCAACAAGTTACCCATGAGATTGAAGCTTGACAGCCTAATTGCCCCATTATTTGTATTGATTTGGAGTACCGGCTTTGTTATTGCGCGATTAGCGATGCCTTACGTGGAGCCAGCAGGCTTTTTGTTTTGGCGATTTGTAGGTGTTTTGATAGCTATGGCATGCCTGAGCTTGGTTTGGAAAATAAGTTGGCCAAGCTGGTCACAAATGAAGCATATCGCAGTAGCGGGGGTATTGCTCCAGTTTGGTTACCTGCTTGGCGTTTGGTTTGCAGTTCGACTGGGTATGACTGCTGGCTTAGTAGCTATTATTGTCGGTTTACAGCCGATCTTGACTGCTTGGTTTGCCGCTTGGGTATCCGAAAAAGTGACTGGACGTCAATGGATAGGTTTGGCTTTTGGATTTGCTGGTGTTGCTCTGGTAGTTGCGGAAAAAATTGGTTTTGCCCATATTCCCGTGTTTAGCTACGTCCTTGCATTTGCTGCCTTGCTATCCATCACTTTTGGCACGCTTTACCAAAAGAAGTTCTGTCCAGTATTTGACCTTCGCGCAGGCTCATCAATTCAGTTTGGAGTATCAGCCTTACTGTGCTTTATCTGTATGCATTACTTCGAATCTGGAGTCATGGTTTGGAATGCCTCCGTCGTTGGGGCATTATTCTGGGCCATCTTTCCGCTATCCATCGGATCAATTAGCTTACTTTTTATGATGATTCGAAAAGGGGCGGCCACCAAAGTAACGAGCCTCTTATACTTGACGCCACCCACTACTGCGGTGATGGCGTGGTTCTTATTTGACGAGCACTTTACGCTAATGATGGCGGCGGGCCTGTTACTCACTATGACCGGGGTTGTGTTGGTGAATCGTGGACAAACCAGTACTGTTGCAACCATTGCTGAATAGAGTCGCACTAAATAGAAGCATTTTTTTCAATCACGCATGCAATAAGCGCGGCATAGAAGCAAAAGTTATTTATCATTCTGTATGTTAAAAGTTTTGGAAGGCATTTTGGGATGTATTTGAATCGTTTTTGGCTCATCGCCCTAGTCGGCCTCATGTCATTTGGCGTAGCCACTTCTTTTCAGGTTGGTGCGGCCAATAAAGACTCCCAAACTTCCAAGTCAAGCAAAGGGTCAGCAAAGACCCCTGCTAAATCAGAATCTAAGAAAGCTGCCAAAAGTTCTAAGAAGCCAAAAACTGTTCGCACCACCGTGACTCGTTCCAGCGCACCCGTTGTAGCAGCAAGACACTCATTTGCAACAGCATTGGGTTTGCGTGGTCAGCACGATGATTTGAGTTTGAAATCGAGTGTAGCGATGGTTGTTAATCAAGATACCAAAGAAGTCTATTTTGAAAAGAATTCTTCGGTCAGTTTGCCGATCGCTTCCATCACGAAGTTAATGACTGCGATGGTCGTGCTTGACTCTAAATTACCTCTTGATGAAACCATTGTTATTAATGCTGATGATGTTCATATTTATCGGACTTCGCGCCTTGCGGGTGGAACGGTCTTAACGCGAGAAGAGGCCCTGTTATTAGCCTTGATGTCTTCTGAGAATCGTGCAGCCTATACCCTTGGCCGCAATTATCCTGGTGGTATTACGGCATTTGTTGATGCCATGAATCGCAAGGCAAAAGAAATCGGCATGACACATTCTCATTTTGCTGATCCTACTGGCTTGTTGAGCGAAAACGTTGCTTCTGCTGAAGATCTTACGCGCTTGTTGAGTGCCGCTTATCAATATAAGATGATTCGTGAGTTTTCTACTTGGCCTGATTTGACAATGGTAATTGCCAAACGTCCGCAGAAGTTTTTGAATACAAACCGCTTAGTTCGTGCTGGCGATATGAATATTGGCTTGCAAAAAACGGGCTTCATTAATGCAGCAGGTCGATGTCTAGTGATGCAGGCTCGAGTGAATGACACTCCATTATTGTTGGTCTTCTTAGACTCCGTCGGGACACAATCACGTTTTGCCGATGCGGTGAGGGTACGTGACTGGTATGAGCGCATGCCTTCGGGTGAGCCCCATGCAATTCGTCGCTTAATGTAGGAATTGTGCTCCTAAGCGAAATGACATTCTAGGAATTAGTGTCGCTAATTTTGGGTTTGTAGCCCATTCCCTTGGAAATTTGTAGGGCCGTGTCTTGTAGCAGCTTTAGCCAGTCAGCTTGAATGCGGTCGGTGGGAGAGCTCAATGAGAGTCCTGCAACCAACTTGCCGCTATCATCAAAAATCTGAGCAGCAACACAACTGACGCCTAGCTCCAATTCTTCGTTATCACGCGCATGGCCTGATTTACGAACTTGATTGAGTTCGGAATCTAATTTTCCTGGTTCAGTGATGCTATTTCTGGTGTGACCAGCTAAGCCGGTGCGCGTGACATAAGCGCGAACCTGACTTGCATCATCACTTGCTAAAAATAACTTTCCAACTGATGTCAGGTGAAGTGGTGCATGACCGCCGATGGCGCGAACTACTTGCATCCCAGAACGTTCACTGTAGGCGCGGTCGATATAGACAATCTTATCGCCTTGGCGAACTGATAGGTTAATGGTCTCACCAGTAAGTTTATGTAAGGCTCGCATAGGTGCTTGCGCCGCTTCTCGAACGGATAGCCGGGCTTTAACGAGGTTGCCAAGCTCAAGCAACTTTAGGCCAAGGCGATACGTGCCGCCATCGCCACGCTCGACCAATCGGCAGGCTACCAAGTCATTGAGGATGCGGTGAGCTGTAGAAGGGTGTAAATCTGTTTCTTCAGCGAGGTTTTTAAGGCTACTCGACTCTTCGTGGGTAGCTAAGGCATCAAGCAGGTTCATCATGCGTTCAACTACCTGAATGGCTGTTTTGCCAGCCTCACCAGGTACTTTTGGCATTTTTTCGGGTTTACTCTTTGTCATATTGTTAATTGTAGCGATTTTTAATCAAATTGCACAATATGAAATTTCATTCCAGCCCTCAATGGCCTTCTAGCATAAGGAAGGCTACTGTTTTAAAGCGGCAGCACACTCCGAAATGAGTTTTGGACCGCGGTATATGAGGCCACTATAGACTTGCACCAAACTAGCCCCTGCAGTCATTTTTTCTTGAGCATCCTTGCCAGACAAAATGCCGCCAACACCAATAATAGGAATGACATCACCTAGGTATTGTTTTAGACTCCTCACAACTTCGGTAGAGGCCGTCCTAACTGGAGCACCGGATAAGCCGCCGATCTCTTCGCCAAATTCGAGGCCACGAACAGCATCACGGGCAATCGTTGTATTCGTCGCGATGATTGCATCAATCTTAAATTCAAGTAATAGGTCGGCAATAAGCTTGATATCGTTTTGATCAAGATCGGGAGCAATTTTTAAAAAGAGTGGTTTTCGAACACCATGTAGATCACTCAGTGCTTCACGCGCTAAGTGCAAAGAGCTAAGTAGGGAGCGCAGCATGTCTTCACCCTGAAGTGCACGTAAATTCTGGGTATTAGGAGATGAGATGTTAACGGTGATGTATGAGGCGACTTCATAGACCGCCTCCATGGCTGTGACGTAATCGCTAGCAGCGTTCTCAATCGGGGTGCTTGCATTCTTGCCGATATTCAAACCAACAATGCCACCGTTTTGCCAATAGAGAGAATTGCGGACGCGCTTTACGCAGGCATCAACACCGTCATTATTGAAGCCCATACGATTAATAATTGCTTGAGCTTGTGGCAAGCGAAACATTCGGGGTTTTGGATTGCCCGGCTGAGGTTTTGGTGTCACAGTACCAATTTCTAAAAAGCCAAAGCCCAAAGCGCCAAGTGCATCAATATGTTTGCCATCCTTATCTAGTCCGGCAGCAAGACCAACTGGATTTGGAAAGGTAATACCACATAAGTTGCGGGGATCTGGAGCAGGTTGATCAACCAAGTATCGCAGCAGGCCCCAGCGCTGAGCGCGATCTAGATTGCTCAGAGTGAGGTTATGGGCTTGCTCTGGGTCTAAAGAAAAAAGCCAGGGGCGGAATAGAGGATAGCTATCGATCATGGGTAGATATTATGGCCCAATGATGGGTTGCCAGTGATCATCAACTAATCCTTCAATTGGCTGAAACTTAGCCTTGTAGGACATTTTTTCACTATCTTCAATGTAGTAGCCTAGGTAGAGATAGGGGAGATCTAGCTCCAGCGCCTGCTGAATTTGCCACAAGATGCTAAAACTTCCATAACTCGCAGAGGTATTGCTGGTATCAAAGAAGGTGTAAACCGAGGAGATGCCTTGATCCAAGATATCAATCATGCTGACCATACGCAGACGCCCTGGATGAAGGTCATGTGGGCCATCACGAAATTCAACAATTCTGGAATTGACACGACTTTGCAATAAAAACTGCATGTACTGATCTTGGTTATCTTCGCCACTTTGATCCATATCACCACCAGAATGACGCTCATTTTGATAGCGTTGATAGAGTTCAAAGTGCTCTTCTTGATAACCTAGGTTCAGCACCCGAATATCTAGCCCAAGGTGTTTTTTCCAGGAGCGCTTTTGACTGCGATTTGGTGCAAA
Source organism: Polynucleobacter sp. 35-46-11 (assembly GCF_002281105.1). Classification (NCBI taxonomy): domain Bacteria; kingdom Pseudomonadati; phylum Pseudomonadota; class Betaproteobacteria; order Burkholderiales; family Burkholderiaceae; genus Polynucleobacter; species Polynucleobacter sp. 35-46-11. Next base: position 12,946 of record NZ_NCFJ01000004.1, on the reverse strand, counting down.
GTGCTTTACTGGAATACGGGTTGCAGTACAGGCGCTGCACTCATCGCAATATGGCCGATAGGTATATAAACCGCTACGACGAAATCCCGCATTTACAAGCTCGCCATATAAATCAGCGTGGATCAAGTGGGAGGGCGTAGCTACCTGTGATCGAGCGGTTTTTCCCGGTAAATAGCTACAGGGATAGGGCGCTGTTGCGTAGAACTGAAGCTCGGTTAAGGGGAGTTCTTTTAATTGGGTCATAGCCAGTGACGCAAAATGTCTTTATCAAATTTCCAAGGAAGCTCTATATTAGTTTGCTTTAAGGCAGTTTGCAGGTGAGCTAAAAATTCATCTCGAGATATCGGTGTGCCACCTAGGGAATCGAGGTGGGCAGTCTCCTGCTGGCAGTCAATCATTTCAACTTGATGTTGTTCGCACCAGGCAGTGAGAGCAGCTAAGGCAATTTTGGATGCGTCGGTTTGATGGCTAAACATAGATTCTCCAAACACCATCGCACCAAACGCTACGCAATAAAGGCCGCCTATTAGTCGTCCATTCTGTTTGATTGCAATGCTGTGGGCGTGCCCTTGTTCATGGAGATTTGTATAGGCATCCATAATTTCATGGGTGATCCACGTGCCATCCTGATCATTTCTTCTGGTGGTTGCGCAAGAGCGAACAACTGCTCCAAAGTCTTCGTCAACGTAGATATTTTTCTGTGGATCGGATAAAAAATGCCTAATAGTTTTCTTAAGAGAATCATGGCATTTAAAGTTGCTAGGTTTTAATACCATTCTAGGGTTTGGTGACCACCATAAAACCGGCTGGTTTTCTGAATACCAGGGAAAGATTCCCATCTGGTATGCGCGAGCTAGTTGCCCCGGATATATACGTTCGCTAACCGCAATTAAGCCGGGAACGCTAGGATCGGGATCTGGACAATACATCGGATTAGGAAATTCATCCTGAGACCCTAACCAGTTGATATTGCTCATGAGTGCACAAAATTCAGATTTTTTCGGTTGGCAAGATATCTCGACTGCGAACACAAAACTCAAGTCCTGAATCAAAGACTCCTGCAGCGCGATCTGCAAAGAACCACTCTAGAGTTTGCTTGACTGTTGGAAAAGCAATTTCACCCCAGGGAATATCTTCCTCATTAAAGAGGACAACCTCTAAACTCTCTTCCCCAGCCTCAAAGCTTGGGCTGCTCATTGAGGCGAGGTAAAAGAGATGCACTTGTTCTGCATGTGGCACATTTAGAAGTGAGTAGAGTTGACCGATTTCTACTGTAGCACCCGCTTCCTCTTGTGTTTCTCTCGCTGCCCCGGTGCTGGTGCTCTCGCCAAGCTCCATAAATCCAGCAGGCAGAGTCCAAAAGCCATGACGTGGCTGTATGGCACGACGACACAATAAAACTTGATCACGATAGACTGGGATGCTGCCGACTACGTTACGTGGATTGAAGTAATGAATACTTCCGCAGGATTCACAAACATGACGTTCCCGCGAATCATCTGCAGGTATCTTGATGCTAATCGGCGCTGCGCAGTGCGAGCAAAACTTCATGCGGACTTTCTAAAAATGGGCGGGGATGAGGCCGCGTAGTGCATTGCTAAGCATAATCTCTTTTGCACCCCGGACGTCTTCAATAGTCAGGTTAGCTTCATGGGCATTCCATTGAGGGTCGCTTAATACGATTGACCTCATAACTCCCGGTAGAAGACCAGCTGAGATGGGTGGAGTAAGCCAGCGATCACCGGACTTGATAAAAATGCTACTTCTTCCGCCTTCAGTCACATAACCTTGTTCATTGATGAAAAGTGCATCGAAACCACCTAAGCCCTCCGCTAATTTCCACGCTTGGTCATAGAGATTGCGGCTGTTCACTTTATGTCTCAGCAGAATGTTACCCGAGTGCAAGATACCTTTTTTAGGATCAGGAAGAATGTCGCTAGCCCAAAAGATCTTTACTGAGCTTTGAATAGGGGTGATTGCAGCAATTTGACAGCTTGGTTTGCCAGCATGATCTAGATCTAATCGCAGTCGATATTCAGTGTCGCCGGTACATTTTTCGCAGCCAATCTCAACAGATTGAATGAGCTCTGTAACGGAGCAGGGAATGTGAAGAGCCAAAGCTGAATTCATTAAACGCGACAAATGAAGTTCAAGATGCTGAGCCTTGCCCTGACGAACCAAGATGGTCTCGAATAAACCTAACTCACTGGGTAACTTAGTGAGAAAGGCCGCTTTAATTTGGCACTCCTCCCATTCTTGATTGGCTTCGGAATCAATCGTAATGCCAGCACCAATACCCAAAGTAAATGGCGATGCATGTGTCTTTGTATCTTGATTAATCTCAAGCGTGCGGATGGGAACGCTAAATGCAAAGTCACCACTAGGATCAATCCAGCCCAGAGCGCCACAATAGTAGCCGCGATCTTGTGGCTCCAATTCTTGGATGATCTCCATGCTTCGCTTCTTGGGCGCGCCAGTGACAGAGCCACAGGGAAAGACGGCGTTCAGTACATCCTGTAATTGAATTCCAGGTTTCATCTCAGCCTGAACTGTGGATGTCATTTGTAGAACATCGCCGTACCTAGCAACCTCAAAGAGGTGTGGCACGGTCACAGTTCCGGGTAAAGACAGGCGACTTAGATCGTTGCGTAGCAAATCGACAATCATCACATTTTCTGCTTGATTCTTTGCGTCTGCTGATAAATGCTCAGCGGAATCACTTAATGCACTTGCAGTACCTTTCATCGGCATCGCTTTTAAGGTGTTGCCTTGCTTCTGTATAAATAACTCGGGTGATTGCGACAGAATGCAGCTGGAGTCTTCAGAAATAAATGCACCAAATCTTCCCGGCTGGCGGCTTCTTAATCGCGCATACAGTGCTAGCGGATCACCATAGGATTCACCGCTAATCCGAAAGGTGTGATTAATTTGATAAGTGTCGCCATTGCGGATGTACTCCTGAATAATTTCAATATCGGAGGTGAACTGCTCTTCATCAATGGAAAAATTCAGGCTAGCAACACCTGAGATTTGAGAATCAGGCTCTAGGGCAGCGATTCTATTTCGAATAAACTTATCAACATCCTCTTTGCTCAAGCTCTCATAGGATTTAAAAGACCAAGCCTGCACGAGGGGATGAAGTTTCATTTCCTCGGCTGGCCGCCGCTCAATCTGATGAATGTATAGACCCAATTCATAAGCAAATGCCGCGACAACATATTCGCCGCGGGCCAATGCCATATTAATACTTTTCAGGCATTCATCTACCGCAGCAATCGTTTCTGAGGACTTTGTCTGAGGGTAGATGGTCCAGCACTGCAGCACCTTTTCATAAAGACGGCTACTTGGCGCAGCATGACTGCTTTGTGCATCATCAAGCAATATCATGCTGGCGACCGTTCGAGTCTAAATACAGTTTGAAATTACTTTAAAACAGTAGCCGACTCAATTGTGACGGTCTTACTAGGCACGTCGGACATACGACCCATCTTTGGTGCTGATGCAATCATAGTGGGAATTTTGCGAATGGCATCAATGGTTTGAGTACCAAAAATCACTTTACCAAATACGGTATATCCATTACCCATCGCGTTTGGATAATTCAAACCTTCATTGTCTTTAACGTTAATAAAGAACTGGGCCGTTGCTGAATCCGGGTCAGAAGTGCGCGCCATGGCAATGGTGTAAGTCTGATTCTTGAGACCATTTTGAGCTTCTGAAACTACCGGTGCATTAGTTGGCTTTTGATTCAAGTCAGAAGTAAAACCTCCACCTTGAATCATGAAGCCATCAATCACACGGTGAAAAATTGTGCCGTTATAAAAACCACTATTTACGTAGTTTAAAAAGTTTGCAGTGGTTTTTGGCGCCTTGACTGAATCTAACTCAACAACAAAGCTACCCATGGTGGTTTTGAATTCCACTTTTGGGCTGGCAAAGCTTGCGGCGCTAGCAATTAAGCTAGAAACCATAAATAGGAAGGCGATAATTTTGCGCATAGTGGAGATCCTTAAAAATTGCATAAAAAAAGAGTAGATATGATTGTATTGCTCAAAGACCAGAAGGTACTTGGCCTGCATAGCGATAAGCCGCTTCTTCGAACATATCTGGCCTATCAAGATAATCCAAGACCCAGTCAATAGTGTCCACACCCCAAAAAGCATGGCCATTGATGACTAGGGTAGGCACTCCAAATGCGCCATCTGCTTTTGCACTTTGAGTATTGCTAACGAGCTTTGCTTTTATTTCTGGCGCATCTGGTTTTTGCGTATCTAATGCTAAGCCTAAGTATTGGCAAAATTCTGACCAAGATGAATTGGGGTCTTTACCCTCAACCCAAACATACTCAAAGGCACGCTCAACCATTTCCCATTGGGCATTTTCCTGAACTAGTAATCGTTGTGCTGCAACGGTGAGAAAGGGATGGTGCTCTGGAAAGCGAAACGGTAGGCCTAACTTTTCAGCGAGCCATACACAGTATTGATAGGTGTGAGGGCGCTTAGCTTCAACCTCACCAGGACCACGGTTATCAGTTGCACGAAAAAGTCCGCCCAACAAGATTGGTACAGGCTGAATATCTACACGCTGTTCAAGACGATGACGTTGCTTGATATAAAAATACGAAAATGGAGAAATAATGTCGTAATAAAACGTCCCTTTGATCGTCTTTGTGTCAGTCTGATCTTGTGTCACTTTTTGTTTGATTCCAAATCTAACTTACGCAAGAAAGCCATCTTTTCAGCAATCTGACTCTCAAGTCCCCTATCAACAGGCTCATACCAATGTGGCTCTGCCATTCCTTCGGGCAAGTAAGACTCTCCAGCAGCATAGGCATGAGGCTCATCATGCGCATAACGATATTCTTTGCCGTGGCCTAACTCTTTCATGAGTTTGGTGGGGGCGTTGCGCAAATGATTTGGGACTGGTTTGCTCTGATCATTGGCAACATAGGCTCTTGCTGCGTTATACGCCTTATAGCTTGCATTGCTTTTAGCGGCGATCGCCAAGTACACGACAGCTTGTCCAAGGGCTAACTCGCCCTCTGGTGAGCCAAGTCGCTCAAAGGTTTGCGCAGCATCATTTGCCAACTGCATTGCTCTAGGATCGGCAAGACCAATATCTTCCCAAGCCATCCGAATAATTCTGCGGGCAAGATAACGGGGGTCTGCACCGCCATCCAACATCCTGCAAAACCAATACAAGGCTGCATCTGTATTCGAGCCGCGAACTGATTTGTGTAGCGCAGAGATTTGATCATAGAAGTGGTCACCACCTTTATCAAATCGGCGAGCTTGAACTGTCAAAGCGTTCTCAATGAACTGCTGATCTACTTTCTGGATCTGAGAGTTTGGTGTTGTGACGGCATTACGCACTTGCTCAACTAAGTTTAGTAATCGCCTAGCATCGCCATCTGCATGAGCAATCAGGCTATCAATGGCTGCTGATTCAAACTCAAGACCAAGCATTGCATATTCGTGAGCTCGATCAAACAATTGTCTAAGCTCTAAGTTACTCAATGATTTCAGCACATAGACTTGAGCGCGTGAGAGTAGGGCTGAGTTCACCTCAAATGAGGGGTTTTCAGTGGTGGCGCCAATAAAGGTGAACAGGCCGGACTCAACATGGGGTAACAAAGCATCTTGTTGGCTTTTATTAAAGCGATGAATCTCATCTACAAACAGAATGGTTTGTCGACCATATTGAGACATGCTTTGCTGTGCTTGCTCAATAGCTTCGCGAATTTCTTTTACTCCGGCAAGAACGGCTGATATCGCTATAAATTCTCGATCAAAAGCCTTTGCTGAAAGTCTCGCTAGGGTGGTCTTGCCAACCCCTGGCGGACCCCAAAGAATCATCGAATGGGGCTTACCCGAGGCAAAAGCAAAATTGAGTGGTTTACCTGCGGCTAGAAGATGTGCTTGCCCAATGACTTCTTCAATACTTTTTGGGCGCAAGGCTTCCGCTAAGGGTGGTGGAGGCGCTTGATCAAATAAATTGCCCATGGGTAATGAATTAGTTTTGTACAAACAAAATAACGAGAGCTGCCCAAACTAAGCATCCAGCAGAAACGATCGTAAGTCGATTGCGCATAGTCATGAATGCACTGAATGTATCTTCGCTGGAAAAATAGTACTGGTAAGTTTCTTTATCGATATTGCGTTGGATAACCAATGCTGATGCCAAAATGACCAAGCCTACTGGGATGTAAATATGTAATGCAACCCAGGCCACCAAGGCTGGTATCACACCCCAAATCCATGCATTGCGATCCTCCCAACGGTCTCCCGGAGGTGCTTTACCTAATGTGTGTAAGTTGGCGCCCCAATGTAATGCACCCATGAATGCAGTAATTACTGCACCGTAACCAGCCAGCGATTCAGCGCTTAAATAATTGAGTGGAGTTGGTGCTAGCTGCACCATTAAGGCTAAGCCAACAAAAGGAATCAGGCCGGCATAAGCTAATTTACGAACTAGGGGTGGTAATGGGTTCACAAAAACTTCTTTAATTGGGTTGATAGACGATGGATTGGAAAATTACTGATCGTAGGTGTAGACGCCGCGCCCAGTTTTGCGACCAAGGTAGCCAGCAGCAACCATCTCGCGAAGGAGTGGGCAAGGGCGATACTTCGAGTCACTGAAGTTCTCAAAATAGACTTCCATAACCGCTAGGCATGTATCAAGACCGATGAGGTCAGCTAAAGCCAATGGGCCAATGGGCTGGTTGCAGCCCAATTTCATGCCAGCATCAATATCCTCAGGGCTAGCCAGGCCTTCGTAAAGAACAAAGAAGGCTTCATTAATCATTGGCAGCAAAATACGGTTCACCACAAAACCAGGAGAGTTCTTAACGGTGATGGGCTCTTTACCAATACGCTTAGCCATTTCAATAATGGCGGCGTGGGTTGCGTCGGAGGTTTGCAAACCTCGAATGACTTCAACCAATGCCATCATTGGTGGTGGATTGAAAAAATGCATGCCAATAAACCGGCTTGGATTGGAGTCTAAGGCGGCTAGCTTCGTGATGGAGAGCGAAGAGGTATTCGTGGCAATAATGGTTTCTTTGCTGACAATCTCATCGACCTGCTTCAAAATCTTTTCTTTAATAGCTTGATTTTCGGTAGCAGCTTCAATGACTAATTGCAGCCCCCTGAAGTCATCATAGGAGGTGCTAGCTTTAATGCGCTTGAGTGCGGCATTTTTACCTTCAGTCGTTAGAGTTTCTTTTTTAACTAGGCGATCAAGGCTCTTGCTAATCTGACTTAAGCCACGTTCAACAGCGGCATCACTGATATCAACCATGACGACATCGAGACCGGCTACCGCACAGACTTGCGCAATACCGTTTCCCATCGTGCCTGCACCAATCACTCCGATTGATTGAATCTTCATGCTATTTCCTTTTTTGATACTGTGATGAACAATCTTCATGCTATTTCCTTTTTTGATACTGTGATGAACCAAATAATTGCTCTCTTGCTTTGTCATCATGCAAGGGCTTACGTAATGCAGTTAATACTTCAACGCCGCGTTTTACGGCAGGGCGTTCACCAATCATTTCAAACCAGCGTTTGAAATGCGGAAACTCATTGATATCGATGCCTTGGTTCTTCCAGTTTCGTGCCCAAGGAAAAATAGCGATATCAGCGATGGAGTAACTTTTTCCAGCAATGTAAGGATTATCTGTCAGTTGTCGATCGATCACCCCATATAGGCGCTTAGCTTCATTAGTGTAGCGAGTGATTGCATAGTCAATTTTTTCTGGAGCATAGAGTCTAAAGTGATGGTTTTGCCCTAAAAGCGGGCCTAGGCCACCCATCTGAAACATCAGCCATTGCAATACTTCATATTTACCCCGGGGAGATTTGGGCAAAAACTTCCCTGTTTTGGCTGCCAGGTAAAGGAGGATTGCACCGGACTCGAAGAGATGGATGGGTTTGCCATCAGGACCATTGGGATCGGTAATTGCTGGAATCTTGTTGTTTGGGCTAATCGCCAAGAACTCAGCCTTGAATTGATCGCCAGCCCCAATGTCAATTGGATGGGCAGTCCAATCTTTACCCAATTGATACCCACACTCTTCAAGCATGATGTGGACCTTATGGCCATTTGGAGTTGGCCAGCTGTAAACATCAATAATATTTTTATTGGGTTTGCTTGTTGCCATGATCAATCCTCTGATAGTGTTTGTAAGCGCTCTAAAGCTGCTGAAAGCGTTTCTTCTTTTTTAGCAAAGCAAAAACGGATGACGCCTGAGTCAACCGGATGAGTGTAGAAGGCAGATACCGGAATGGCAGCCACACCAATTTCGGTAGTCAGCCAAGAGCAAAAATCGGCTTCGTTCATTTTTGCTTGGGCTATGTTCAGCTTGGTGTAATTGATACACTGAAAATAGGTCGCCGGTGCTGGCAATAACTTGAAGCCAGTTTGCTTCAGGCCCTCACTAAAGTAATCCCGCTTAGCTTGATAAAAGGATGCCAGTCCAAGGTAGTGGTCTGCATTCTTGAGATATTGGGCTAAGCCATATTGCATCGGGGTATTCACTGTAAATACGTTGAACTGATGCACTTTGCGAAACTCTTGCATCATCGTTGCAGGCGCCGCCACATAACCCAGCTTCCAGCCGGTCACATGATAGGTTTTACCAAAACTGGATATCAAAAAGCTGCGCGCTGCTAATTCAGTATGGCTTGCAATGCTGGCATGATGCTGTCCGTCAAACACCATATGCTCGTAGACTTCATCGCTCAAGATGAGGGCATTAGTGTTCCTCACTAAATTTGCCAATCGATCCAGATCCGTCTTTTGCCAAATCATCCCGGTTGGATTGTGGGGTGTATTAATGATGATGAGTCGTGTTTTTGGATTGATTGCCTTAGTCAAATTATCCCAGGGGATCGAATATGAATCGACACATTCTTGCTCATCGCGATTAGCAATTAAAGATACCGCAATCGCTCTACCGCCAGCCAATTCAATTGAGGGGCGATAACTGTCGTAGGCTGGTTCAATGATGACAACTTCATCACCTGGACTGACGCATGACAGTATGGCCGTCATGATTCCTTGAGTGCCACCAGCGGTAATTGTGATCTCCGTATCAGGGTCGTAGTTATGGCTATACAAAGTAGCAATTTTCTGTGCAATACCTTGGCGTAACTCTTTAATTCCTGTCATTGGTGGATATTGATTGTGATCGGCAAGCATTGCTGCATTGACGTGAGAAATGAGTTCTCGATCACAGGGGAAGTCCGGAAAGCCTTGACCCAAGTTAATGGCCTGGTGCTTTGAGGCAAGCGCCGACATGACTGTGAATACCGTTGTCCCCACCGCGGGTAGGCGACTTGGAAAAACTGGTGGCTGAACGGAGTTTTGGCTCATGAAAGGGGTTTAGGGCAAATAGCTTGGGTAGTCGCTAGAATGGTAGAAATTCATACTCAAATTGTGCCATGTTGATCGTCCTTTCACCCGCTAAATCCTTAGATTACAAAACACCTGCAAAGGTTAAGACGCCTACATTGCCGGAGTTTGTCTCGGAATCGGCTAAGTTGATCGCTGATCTGAAGAAACTTTCCCCTCAGGAAGTCGCTAATCTAATGGGTTTATCAGATCAGTTAGCCGTGCTGAACATGGGGCGTTACCGCGATTGGTCCAAGAAATTTACAGAAGAAAACAGCAAGCCAGCGATTTATGCCTTTGATGGCGATGTCTATGATGGGTTTGATGTGCAGACACTGGATGCTAAGGCGATTGCGTTTGCCCAAGATCATGTTCGGATTCTGTCCGGCCTATATGGTGCTTTGCGCCCACTAGATTTAATGCAGCCTTATCGCCTAGAGATGGGTACTTCGTTCAAAAATGCCCGAGGTAAAGATTTGTATGCATTTTGGGGTGAGCGCGTGACCGATTCATTGAAAAAGATTCTGGGGCAACAAAAGAAGCCCGTCCTCCTCAATTTAGCCTCTGAAGAGTATTTCAAGGTGCTGCAAGCGAAGAGCTTAGATTGCCCAGTCATCTCTCCAGTTTTTCAAGATGGCAAGGATGGTAAGTACAAAATCATTTCCTTCTATGCCAAGCGAGCTAGGGGCTTAATGGCGCGTTATGTGGTTGAGAATCGTATTACTGATCCAGTAGATTTGAAGGGCTTTAATTTGGATGGTTACAAATATGTTGCCTCTGAATCCAAGCCAGAGAAGCCCTTGTTTAGACGTCCCGAAAGAAAGTAGGAGAGTGCATCATGGCAGTTCATCGCACTAAATCCTCGCAGCGCGCTTCCCCAGATGTGGAGCGCTTGGTAGCAGATGCTATTTCTTTGGCTGCCTCCGGCAGTCATACTGAAGATCAGTTTTGGGAAGAGCGCTTAAATGTCCGCTTAATGCGTCTTCTCAAAAGTCAGAATCAAAATGTGATTGATGCTGCACTAGATCAAACGTTTCGAATTAATACCGTAGCTTTCGAGGTACTTGCTGATTGTGCTGAGACGCTAGCTGAATCCTTGGCAATGGAGCATGAAGGTCAAAATTGGGATGTATTGTTATTGGCTTTGCCAATCGTTGCGCATACCCGCTATCAAATTCCTTCAGGCGTACTCCCAGTGAAGGTTATTGAATCTACTGCCGCTGCATTGCATAGTTCAATTGCCTCCACAGATGCGCGCTTAGCGATTGTTCCTTGGCTCTATAGCATTGACCAAATGCCACATTCGCATTGCCAAACACGATTGCTGACTGAGGCTTTGGCTGCCGCTGCTATAACTGCAAGCGAGGTTAAGTTAGAGCTGCGCGAGATGTCAGAGACGATTGCCGTACTGGCTGATCCACGCTTCATCATTGCAGCTGTTGCTGCGCCTTCAGGATCACCGCTGTTCCGCTGGCAGGCCGAAGCCCCAACGCGGCAAGAGCGCGGGGTGAGCTTGATTGGTTGGCAAAATACTATGCAAGAACCCGTTGCCGCACTCTTACCCGGTTGCGAATTTGAGCTTCTATTGCCAGAAGCATATTTTACAAACTGTCGGTTAGCTGATAAGCAAGTGCGCCCATTAAGTATTCGAGCTGCAGTCAATTATCTTGAAAGTACTCTTGGTGTGTTGCCCGCTGCTTTGTCCTGTGTAGTAGGAGCATTCGGTGAAGATCAGGCCGATGAGTATCGAATCTCGTTTAGCTTAAAAGGCTCATCTGAAGTGGTTTATGGTGTCATTTGGCCGCTGTACGATCGTGAGAGCGTTGCCAATGATTCTCTAAATGATTTGTCTGATGATGAAAGCCCAATGAAGCGGATTGCTGACGCACTTCGCGATGCAGGGGTTGAGGATGTTTTCCGCCATGCAATGTTGTTTGATCCTGAGCTTTGTGATGACTGTGGAGCGCCACTGTTCCCGGATCGTTCTGGTGACGCTGTTCATGCAGAGTTACCCGATGACGCACCAACACAGCAACCGTTATTTCACTAAGACAAGCCCTATTCTTTAAATGCGCAAGATATTAATAAAAGAGCCGAGGAATTCTCGGCTCTTTTATTTTGAAGCAGTTGCATTTAGTTCTGCGTAAATGGTTCAGCGTCAGCAAATAAGTGAGGAAGCTTGCCTGTCTTCATTTCTGCGGTTTGGCAGAGGTCAGCAAGACGAGTTCCGGATTTAATGTTGAAAAGCATTGCCTTATTACCCAAGACTACAAGATCGTGTCCAGTATTGGTGTTCTTGTAACGCAGGCTACCTGGCAAAGAATTTTCACGCTTCAAATCAAAAGTCTTAGATTCCCAAGTAAGGCGAATCTTTTCTAATGTTCCTGAAGTTTTGAATTGCTTGCTGTCGCTACAAGTCCAAGCAGTTACTTCTTCATTAGCAAAGGCGGATACTGAACCTATGAGGCCAGCTGTTGCTAAGCTAACGATGAGAAGAGATTTCTTCATATGTATAAATCCTTATGAGAGGAGATGCTTAACGCCAGCTTGCTCTTCAAGCAATTCGTTCAGAGTGTGGTTCATGCGTTCACGTGAGAACTCATCAATTTCTAAACCTTCAACCATCTTGTATTCGCCGTTTTCGCAAACTACTGGGTAGCCATAAATGACTTCAGCAGGAATGCCGTACTCACCCTTAGATGGAATACCCATGGTGACCCACTTACCATTTGTGCCAAGAACCCAGTCACGAATATGATCGATCGCTGCATTAGCTGCAGAGGCTGCAGAAGAGAGGCCGCGTGCATCAATAATGGCAGCGCCACGTTTGCCAACTGTAGGAATGAATGTGTCTTTATTCCAAGTTGGATCATTGATACTGTCTTTTACAGACTTGCCATCAATCGTTGCAAAGCGATAGTCTGGGTACATGGTTGGGCTGTGGTTACCCCAAACAACTAATTTCTCGATGTCGGCAACGGGCTTGTTCAGCTTGTTGGCTAATTGTGAGAGTGCACGGTTGTGATCCAAGCGCAACATTGCTGTGAAATTCTTCGCAGGAATATCTGGAGCAGATTTCATGGCGATATAAGCATTGGTATTTGCTGGGTTGCCAACAACCAATACCTTCACAGTCTTCTTGGCCACAGCATTCAATGCCTTGCCTTGAGCTGTGAAAATCTGTGCGTTAGCTGATAGCAAATCTTTGCGCTCCATGCCTGGGCCACGTGGACGTGCGCCAACCAACAAAGCAACATCAATATCCTTAAATGCTGTCATTGGATCAGAGTGGGCTGTCATTCCGGCTAGCAATGGGAAAGCACAATCTTCTAATTCCATCATGACACCTGTGAGGGCCTTTTGCGCTTTTTCATCTGGAATTTCTAGCAACTGGAGGATTACTGGCTGATCTTTGCCTAATAAGTCGCCATTGGCGATGCGAAAGAGTAGTGAATAACCGATTTGACCGGCTGCACCGGTGACTGCAACACGCATTGGGGCTTTTGCCATTACTAATAACTCCAGTTGAGGTTAATTAATGAAATCTTTT
>NZ_NCFJ01000108.1:0-6680 GCF_002281105.1 Polynucleobacter sp. 35-46-11 | reverse complement strand
CCAATCCTGAGGTTCTTGAAAATATTATTAGTACCCAAGGGCAATCTATTCAAAACGGAATAGTGAACTTGTTGGGCGATTTAAAAAAAGGCAAAGTATCGCTGACTGATGAAAGCGCTTTTGAAGTTGGTAAGAATATTGCAACCACTGAAGGCCAGGTGGTCTTTTGCAACGAACTCTTTGAGTTAATTCAGTACACACCCTTAACTGAAACAGTGTATGAGCGCCCATACTTAATGGTGCCCCCTTGTATTAACAAATACTATATTTTGGATTTGCAGCCAGATAACTCCGTGGTCCGTTACATGGTGGAGCAGGGTCACACTGTTTTCTTGGTCTCCTGGAGAAACCCCGACGCATCGATGTCCAAAGTAACTTGGGATGACTATGTTGGCGATGGCGTCATCAAGGCGATTGAGGTTGTTAAGGATATTGGTGCTACAGATCAGATCAATGTTCTCGGCTTTTGTGTCGGCGGCACTTTAACCTCTACCGCATTAGCAGTATTGGCAGCACGTAAAAAAGATTATGTTGCAAGCTTAACTTTGCTCACCACTTTATTGGATTTCACTGACACCGGAATTCTGGATGTGTTCATCGACGAAGGTATGGTCAAGTTGCGCGAGACCACCATTGGTGGTGAGGGCGGCCACTTTGGGATGATGTCTGGTCTGGATTTAGGAAATACATTCTCTTTCCTGCGTCCAAATGATTTGGTTTGGAATTATGTTGTTGAAAATTATTTAAAAGGTAATTCACCACCCCCATTTGATTTGCTCTATTGGAATGGCGACTCAACCAATCTACCTGGCCCAATGTATTGCTGGTATCTACGGCATACCTATCTACAAAATGAATTGGTTAAACCAGGCAAGCTCACCGTTTGTGGTGAAAAGGTTGACTTGGGCAAGATCACGGTTCCAGCGTATATCTACGCATCGCATGACGATCACATTGTGCCGTGGAAATCTGCCTATGAATCTACCCACATCCTGAAGGGTAAGAATCGATTTGTCTTGGGTGCATCAGGCCATATTGCTGGCGTGATTAACCCACCAGCAAAGAACAAGCGCCATTATTTTGAAAATAATAAATTGGCAAAGACTGCAGATGAGTGGTTGGCTGCAGCAAAAGAGATCAAGGGTAGTTGGTGGCCTAACTACGCTCAATGGTTAGAACAGTTTGGTGGCAAGAAAATTAAAGCCAGCAAAACGTTCGGTAATGCACAGTACAAAAAACTAGAAGCGGCGCCTGGTAAGTACGTGAAAGAAAAAGTATCCGCTGCTCAATAATATTTTCATAAGGGGTAAGACATGTCTCAAAAGATTGCATACGTAACTGGCGGTATGGGTGGTATTGGTACCGCTATTTGTCAGCGCCTCTCCAAGGATGGCTTTAAGGTTATCGCTGGTTGTGGCCCAAATTCTCCGCGTAAAGATCGCTGGCTTGGCGAGCAAAAAGCTTTGGGTTATGACTTCATCGCCTCTGAAGGTAATGTTTCTGACTGGGACAGCACTGTTGCTGCCTTTGATAAGGTAAAGGCTGAAGTAGGCCGTGTTGACGTTCTCGTAAATAACGCTGGTATTACTAAGGACAGCGTATTCCGCAAAATGACTCCTGAGCAGTGGAAAGCGGTGATTGATACCAACCTCAATTCTTTGTTCAATGTAACCAAGCAAGTGGTCGATGGTATGGCTGATAACGGTTGGGGTCGGATTATCAATATTTCTTCTGTAAACGGCCAGAAGGGACAGTTTGGTCAATCCAACTACTCCACTGCAAAAGCAGGCTTGCATGGTTTTACGATGGCCTTGTCACAAGAGTTAGCCTCCAAAGGGGTGACTGTAAATACAGTTTCTCCTGGTTATATCGGTACGGACATGGTGAAGGCTATTCGTGAAGATGTTCTCGAAAAGATTGTTGCGGGTGTTCCTGTTAAGCGCTTGGGCACTCCGGAAGAGATTGCTTCGATTTGCTGCTGGATTGCCTCTGATGATGGCGGTTATGCAACTGGCGCTGACTTCTCCTTGAATGGTGGCCTGCATACTGGTTAAACCCATCAAAAATGCAGTTTTAGTGGTCTGCTCATCGACATATTTACCTTTAGGTCAAACTAGGGATAAACTATGCCGATGTTGCATTGCAGTAATGAGAGTTAGGAAAAATACATGGCCACACGTTCCAAAAAAGCCGGCGATAGCCGCTTGATTAAGAAGTACCCCAATCGTCGTTTATATGACACCCAAACCAGCACCTACGTCACGCTGGCTGATATCAAAAATTTAGTAATGGCAGGCGATGCATTTAGCGTTGTTGATGCAAAAACTGAAGATGATTTAACTCGCAATATCTTGCTGCAAATTATCTTGGAAGAAGAGGCTGGTGGTGCCCCGGTTTTTTCAACTCAAATGCTTTCTCAAATCATTCGCTTCTATGGCAACTCCATGCAAGGCTTGATGTGTAGCTATCTTGAAAAGACTATGCAATCTTTCGTGGACATTCACAATAAGCTAGGTGACCAAACTCAGGGCTTAGGTGCAGGTAGCACGCCCGAAGCATGGGCCAATATGATGAATTTACAAAACCCGATGATGCAAGGCTTGATGGGCAACTACATGGAGCAGAGCAAAGACTTATTTGTGAAGATGCAAGAGCAAATGCAAAACTCCCCAACGATATTTAGTGGCTTCCCATTTCCAGGTCAGCCTAATAAGACAGAAAAAGAATAGTTGTGGCGGGTAAAGTTGGTTTTGTTTCCTTGGGATGCCCCAAGGCGTTGGTTGATTCTGAACTCATTCTCACTCAATTAAGTGCTGAGGGTTACGAGACTGCCAAGGATTATTCCGGCGCCGATCTTGTTGTTGTTAACACCTGCGGCTTTATCGATTCTGCTGTTGAGGAGAGCCTTGCTGCAATTGGCGAAGCTTTATCAGAAAATGGCAAGGTGATCGTTACTGGGTGCTTAGGTGCTCGTAAAAATGCCGATGGTAGCGACCTTATTCAGAGCATCCACCCCAAGGTTCTAGCCGTTACGGGCCCGCATGCCACTCAAGAAGTAATGCAGGCGATTCATCTGCACCTACCAAAACCGCACGACCCGTTTACTGATTTGCTTCCGCCAATTGGTGTGAAGCTCACACCAAAGCATTATGCATACCTCAAGATCTCCGAGGGCTGTAATCACCGTTGCACCTTCTGCATTATCCCAAGCATGCGTGGCGATCTGGTTTCACGTCCTATTGGTGAAGTGCTGCTTGAGGCTAAAAAATTATTTGAGTCCGGCGTAAAAGAATTATTGGTTGTTTCTCAAGATACGAGTGCCTATGGTGTTGATATTCAATATCGCACTGGTTTTTGGGATGGCAAACCTGTTAAGACTCGTATGTTTGATTTAGTAAATGCTTTAAACCAAATTGCCAGAGAGCATCAGGCTTGGGTTCGCCTGCATTACGTGTATCCCTATCCGCATGTTGATGATGTTTTGCCATTAATGGCAGAGTTTTCTGATCATGGCTATGGCGTGTTGCCTTATTTAGACATTCCTTTGCAACATGCGCACCCAGATGTGCTCAAACGCATGAAGCGTCCTGCAAGTGGAGAAAAGAATCTAGAGCGCATACAAGCATGGCGGGCTGCATGCCCAGATTTAGTTATTCGCAGTACATTTATTACAGGCTTCCCAGGCGAAACCGAGGAAGAGTTTGAGTACTTGTTGAATTTCCTCGATGAGGCTCAAATTGATCGTGCCGGTTGTTTTGCCTATTCACCAGTTGATGGTGCAACAGCCAATACCTTGGATAACCCAGTTCCGGAATCCTTGCGCGAAGATCGTCGTGCTCGTTTTATGGCTAAGGCTGAAGAAATCTCCATAAAACGCCTTGCTAAAAAAATAGGTAAGCGTATTCAGGTCATCATTGACCGAGTAGATGAATCCGGTGGAATTGGTCGAACCATCGGTGATGCCCCTGAAATTGATGGTTTAGTGCGGGTTTTACCCCCAAGCAAGCCCTCTAAGCGTTACCGTACCGGTGAAATCATCAAAGTGACGGTGATTAGCTCCCAAGGGCATGACCTAATAGCCGAAACTTGACTATTAGAATAAAAATAGTGTTTTGGCTTTTTATTTGGGTCAATATTTTGCCTATTTAGGCACCGTAAAGGGGATTAATATGAGTCGTGATGTCGTTGTTTTGAGTGCTGTCCGTTCAGCAATTGGTACTTTTAATGGATCACTGAGTAGCCTTGAGCCATCAGAGCTCGGCGGTATGGTGATGAAAGAAGCGGTAGCCCGATCTGGAGTTGATCCAGCCTTAATTAATTACGTTACTGTAGGAAATACCATTCCTACAGATAACCGTTATGCCTATGTTGCTCGCGTTGCCTCAATCCAGGCTGGTCTACCAATGGAATCTGTTGCGATGGCCTTGAATCGTTTATGCAGCTCAGGCTTGCAAGCGATTGTGACAACTGCTCAACAAATTATGCTGGGTGACTGCGATTACGGTATTGGTGGCGGTGTTGAAGTGATGTCACGCGGTATGTATGGCTCACCAGCAATGCGTAGCGGTGCTCGCATGGGTGATACCAAAATGATTGACCTGATGGTTTCTGTCTTGACCGATCCATTTGGCGTTGGACATATGGGTGTTACTGCGGAGAACCTCGTTGAAAAATGGAAGCTGACTCGTGAAGAGCAGGATGCTCTAGCGGTCGAATCTCACCGTCGCGCAGCTAATGCAATTAAAGAAGGACGCTTTAAGTCTCAAATCGTTCCAATTACTATTAAAACTCGCAAGGGTGATGTGGTGTTTGATACTGATGAGCACGTCAAGCCAGATACCACGATGGAAACTTTGGCGAAGATGAAAGCAGTCTTCAAAAAAGAAGGTGGTAGCGTTACTGCAGGTAATGCTTCAGGTATTAATGATGGCGCAGCATTCTTTGTATTGGCTGATGCTGATACGGCGAAGAAGGCTGGTCATAAACCAATCGCTCGCCTAGTTTCATATGCTGTTGCTGGCGTACCGAACCACATTATGGGCGAAGGCCCAATTCCAGCAACCAAGATTGCTCTCGAGCGCGCTGGCCTGAAATTAGATCAAATTGATGTGATCGAATCTAATGAAGCGTTTGCTGCACAAGCCTTGGCTGTTACTAAAGGCTTGGGCTTAGATCCAGCTAAGACCAACGTGAACGGTGGCGCGATTGCATTAGGTCACCCAATCGGTTGTTCTGGCGCTGCAATTGCCACTAAAGCTATCCATGAATTACATCGTGTTCAGGGCAAATATGCTCTGGTCACAATGTGTATTGGCGGTGGTCAAGGTATCGCAACTATTTTTGAACGCCTGTAATCAGCGTTCATTTACTGCCGTAGCTTAAGCAAGTGCTTTAGTTAATTAGCAGTAAAGCAGCATCCAAGCCGACTCGGTCAAAAGCCGCGTCGGCTTTTTCTTTGACAATCGGTTTTGCTCGATAGGCAATGCTAATACCTGAGCCATGCATCATTGGTAAATCGTTGGATCCATCACCCATGGTGATGGAATTTTGCTTTAGGCAATTCATGAGCGTGCAGGCTTGCTCTAGATAGGCGCTCTTAGCTGCACCATCAACAATATCGCCAATCACTTTACCGGTGAGTTTGCCATCAACAATTTCCAAAGTGTTGGCCTGGGTTTGTTTGAAGCCCAATTCTTTCTGCAGTTTTTCAGTAAAGAAGGTAAAGCCACCAGAAACTAGGAGCGTATAAAGACCCTTTGCATTTGCTCCAGCTAATAATTCAGCGGCGCCAGGGTTAGGGCGCAAGCGTTCTTTATAGACTGAATCCAACACATCAGCGGATACGCCTTCTAGCAAAGCAACACGTCTGCGCAAGCTTTCTTTAAAGTCTTTAATTTCGCCACGCATTGTGGCTTCAGTGATTTCAGAGACCGCAGCCTTTTTACCTGTGAAGTCAGCAATCTCATCAATACACTCAATATTAATCAGGGTAGAGTCCATATCCATGGCCAACACCTTTACCGCATCAGCCTTAAATCCCGGAGATAGAAAAGCCAAATCTGTGTCGTACCGAGCAGCGATATCGTGCATTGCAACTCTTGCCTCAGGCAATAAGTTTTGAGAGCAAGCCCAGCGCGCAGTGAAATATTTTGATGGTGATGGTTCTAATGTGAGCTCAGTAATCTCCAGTCCTAAAACTTTGGCATGCGCATTAAATGCAGCATTCAAATCTGTTGGGATTGGAGTATTCGCAAGCGCTACAAGAGTAAGGTGGCTAGACATGGGTATTAAGTAATCGGCAATTAGTTAACGTGAGCAGTATTGAGTACTGCGGATTCATTGAGGCTTCGGAGAATTTTCCGGATTTGGTCTAGACGTTGCTCTAGTTTCTCAAAATCTTTTTCTTTCTGGGGAAGAATTTTTAACTTATCTTGCCCATTTAGTTGAATGTATTTTGATGACTGAATTAATTGAATGATCTTCATTGGGTCAATTGGCGGATTAGGAATAAATTGAATCTGAATTGAGCTTGGGCTCGCATCAATCTTCTTAATGCCAAAGCCACTCATCTCCAATCGTAGACGGTGAGTTTCATAAAGTGATTTAGCTTGGTCTGGTAAATCACCATAGCGGTCAACTAGCTCTTCACGCAATCCCATGAGCTCGGAGAAGTCGTTTGT
>NZ_NCFJ01000724.1:0-1073 GCF_002281105.1 Polynucleobacter sp. 35-46-11 | reverse complement strand
ACTCAGCCAGAGCTTACATTGCTCAACTATCTCATTTAAATAAGTACCAAATCAATGAATCAAAAACAATGCTACTTCGCACTCGATCTTGAACTCAATAACGCTCAAGATAATTCAACAGAGAATCCAAAAATTATTCAAGTGGGTATTGCATTTGGAAATTATGAAGACTTTATCAACCAGTCTTTAAAAACCCATACATGGCTTTTAGATCCACAAGAGCCCATATTAGAGTTCATCACCAAATTAACCGGTATCAGCAATATAAATATTGCTGACCACGCAATCACTCATGAAGCACTTGCGCAGGAACTTAGCAGCATTCTCAAAAATCAAAATTGCTTTATCAATCCAGTTACATGGGGAGTGGGCGACTCATCAAAGTTGAAGTCTGAATTTCAAGAACGAGGCATTTCCTTTCCGCACTTTGGACGCCGCTGGATTGATGTTAAGACTTGGTACACCTTACACATGCTAGCCATAGGTAAGAAACCAAGCGGCGGACTATCCTCTGCTCTGGCCAGTATGAAGCTTCACTTCAATGGCAGGCCGCACCGCGCTGATGATGATGCATTAAATACCTTGCGACTTTTCTTTGAAATGTTACGAAGACAACATCAACTTTATAAGTTCGTTAAGGACGCCAAAGCAATACCAATATAAGAAAGGACAATCAACATGTTTCACTACCGCTTCGATTAGATTAACCTAATTACCAAAAACAGCACATTGCTACATTTTTTAATTGAACAACATTCTTTCTAACCCCATAAATACATGTTACTTTTTAAGTATATTGAGGCGAATAACAAAGTAAATATCACCACAATAACAAAGTAAATTTTCTAGAGCCCTTGCTTAACTAGTTTTTCTATATAAAGTTAATTCGTCATAGGGCTAACGTTATGTCATAAAGTAAGAATGATTTAGATCGTAACAAAGTGACATCAGTAAATAAACACCAAAGTAGCTTGCGATCAATCTTGTCATATCTTAAGCGCGTCATCAATACACCAAATTCGGGTGTCGCACCCACTCAGTACACCGAAATCAACTCATGTAGCCTTGCAATA
>NZ_NCFJ01000723.1:0-1074 GCF_002281105.1 Polynucleobacter sp. 35-46-11 | reverse complement strand
TTGGTCTTGGGATGGCCGTTGGAGGAGCATTTTGGTCGACTCCAAGCTGGTCTGACGGCACTATTAATGTAAACAATAATGGCATCAATAGTTCAGGAAAATCTAGTAGAGGTTTGATTGGTCCGAGTAGTATTCAAAATCAGCAGCGACTCTTGAGTGACTGGAAAAATAATGCGACTCCACAAGAGCGGCAGGCAGCCAAAACTGCTGGCCAAAGAGCTGGCAGTGATTTTCAGAAAAATGCCACTCCCCAAGAGCGCGCTCAGGCTGATCGTATGAATCAAGAGGCTCGCAATGACTATCAACAGGATCGTGCAAATCCCAATGCTTATCGTGAAGCTGCTCAAGAAAATGCCATGCGAGAGCAGGCTCGTTACGATCGTATGAATGATGACCGGTTTGGTGGTCGAGGCGGTTTTGGTGGCGGTCGTATGGGTGGATTTAGGCGCTAATAGATAGAGAGCTAAAAGATGAAATTATTTAGATTCACCCTATGTGTAGTCGGCGCAATGATGCTGATGCAGCCAAGTGCATTTGCTCAGGCTAATTTGCCGAAAGGTGATGCCTCAACAGCTGCTTTAGTTGATTTATGTAAGAACCTGGATGATATGGATGGTCAGAATTTTTGCTTTGGGTTTGGGGAGGGCGTTTATCAAGCGTACCTAGCCAATCGCAATCCTAAAATGAAGAGCAAAATTTGTTTTTCAGGAGACGCTGGTACTAGAGAAGATATTCTGCGGGAGTTTCTCAATTGGACTCAAAGTAACCCTCAGTTCAATCAAGAGCGTGAGGCCAAGACTTTAGTCAGATTCTTTGAGGCGGATTACTCCTGCAAGTAGCTAGAGTCAGCTTGAAGTCATCATCCGCACCAAAATGATGCGTTTGGCACTGAAAGAACGCATATTCAGATTTTGCATTTCAAGCCGAGGATTACTATGAACTTGTTGTTCATTCTTTAGTAATACCTCCATAGATTTTCTTTCAAACCACCCTACGGGGTGGTTTTTCTTTGTCAGTAATTTGCTCTAAGAAATACTTTTTAATTTCTTGCGTAATATTTTGACGCGAATGTTT
>NZ_NCFJ01000722.1:0-1075 GCF_002281105.1 Polynucleobacter sp. 35-46-11 | reverse complement strand
CTTTGTTGTCATGTGGATAGTTTCCCGTATCCCACCAAAATGGCTGGAAATGGCAGCAGTATGGATTTATGGCATTGGAGTTGCACTGCTGATTGCCGTTGCTGTATTTGGGCTAATCAAAAAAGGTGCGAGACGATGGCTCAATATTGGGTTTGTCATTCAACCTTCTGAGTTAATGAAGATTGCTATGCCCCTGATGTTAGCTTGGTATTTTCAAAAGCGAGAGGGGGTACAAAAATCTTGGGACTATGGAGTAGCCGCCATCATTCTTGGAATTCCAGTATTCCTTATTGCGCGCCAACCCGATTTAGGAACTTCATTATTAGTTTTTGCTGCAGGCATGTATGTGATTATTCTTGCCGGATTACCTTGGAAGTGGATCTTGCCATTTATAGGAATTGGTGCGCTGGGAATTCTTCTCATCGTTATTTTTGGTGGCACTATTTGCGCCCAAGATATTGTTTGGCCATTTGTCCACACATACCAAAAGCATCGCGTATGCACCCTGCTTGACCCCAGCAGTGACCCTTTAGGAAAAGGCTTTCATACGATTCAGGCCATGATTGCAATTGGTTCTGGTGGATTTTTTGGCAAGGGTTGGTTTCAAGGCACTCAAGCCCATCTGGAATTTATTCCAGAAAAACATACCGATTTTGTCTTTGCTGTTTTCTCTGAAGAGTTTGGCTTGCTTGGTAACTTAATCTTATTAGGACTTTTCTTTGCCTTAATTAAGCGTGGTCTAGCTATCTCTGCAAGTGGGCCAAATTTGTTTACACGCCTCCTCGGCGCATCAGTAACGTTAATCTTTTTTACCTACGCGTTTGTGAATATTGGCATGGTAAGCGGTCTATTGCCGGTCGTAGGAGTTCCGCTACCCTTTATTAGTTACGGAGGTACCGCACTGGTGACGCTAGGTTTTGGTGCCGGTATTTTGATGAGCATTCATCGTCATCGGAGATTAGTACAAAGCTAGCAATTTAGGCTGGGGCGCAGGACAATTGCCCACTCTTCAGAAACAAAAAAACCCGGCAAGCCGGGCTTTTTCATCAACAAAGTCAGAATTACTTCTTACGCT
>NZ_NCFJ01000107.1:0-6709 GCF_002281105.1 Polynucleobacter sp. 35-46-11 | reverse complement strand
AACCTGCTTTTCGGTTTCAGCAACAAATCCCAAACTCCACTTATCACCCGCTAGGCCAGCAGCCAAGCCGATTGCAAAGGATCCTACATACCAAATTGGATTGAGATAACTCGTGTGCGAACCCAACTCTTGAAGACGCGTTTCGCACCAAGCTAAATGATCCATTTCCTCTTGGCCAGAATGATCCAGCATCTGTCGAATTTCAGGGTTGCGAGCTACTAATTTTTGAGATTGATACAGGGCTTGGGCGCAAACCTCACCCACATGATTTACACGCATCAATCCAGCGGCATGCTCCCGATCTTTTGTGTCCAATAAAGCGGTAGATTGCTTATCTGAACCCGGGGTTGGACGATGGGCATGGGCGCCCCCCACTACCGAGCGTAAGGCTGTATCAAACTCAATAATGAAGCGATCAATTAGGGTCATGAGAGGGATTTAAAGCTAGACCAGAACCTCTGCTTTACAGCTTTGCTTGGTCTTTAAACCTAGCTCGGCCAACAGTTCACGGTCTTGCTCTGCCTCGGGATTACCGGTAGTGAGTAGTTGCTCACCATAGAAAATAGAATTCGCACCAGCTTGGAAGCACATGGCCTGAACCGCCCTGCCGAGCTCTTGGCGACCGGCTGACAAACGCACGCGTGCACGGGGCATAGTGATACGGGCCACTGCAATGGTTCTCACAAACTCCAATGGATCCAATGGCTTCTGATCTGCCAATGGGGTTCCTGCTACAGGAACCAGATGATTGATCGGAACTGATTCTGGATAGGGGCTTAAATTGGCCAAGCGTGCCAAGAAAGCTGCACGCTGTTCACGAGATTCACCCATGCCCACAATGCCGCCGCAGCACACTGACATGCCTGCAGCACGTACATTAGAAATCGTATCTAAACGGTCTTGGTACCCACGGGTGGAAATGACTGAGCGATAGAAGTCCTCGCTGGTATCCAAATTGTGGTTGTAGAAGTCTAAGCCTGCCTCCTGAAGGGCTTGAGCCTGATTGGCTTCCAACATCCCCAGTGTCGCGCAGGTTTCTAAGCCCAAGGCCTTCACCCCCTTAATCATGGCGGTGACTTTTTCAATATCACGGTCTTTAGGCTCTCGCCAAGCAGCGCCCATACAGAAACGATTCGATCCAGCAGCTTTAGCAGCCTTAGCGGCAGCCAAAACCTCATCCAAATCCATCAACTTATTGGCTTTGACGTCGGTGTCATAACGAGCTGCCTGTGGGCAATAGCCACAATCCTCAGGGCAGCCACCAGTCTTGATTGACAAGAGAGTAGCTAATTCCACATCACCATCAGGGAAGTTAGCACGATGGGTTTCTTGTGCCCTGAACATTAACTCACTAAAAGGTAGGGCAAATAAAGCCTCAATCTGGGCCACTGACCAAGCACCCGAAGCATCGACCTCCTTATGCAAATCCTTTTGAGACTTGACTTGGGTAAGGGGTTTTTCAGTAGTTTGGGTGGCCTGCATGGTCGAATTCCAGAAAATAGATCAATTCAAGGCATAAACATAACAGATACAGGCCTAAATTAGGAAAAACTAGTGGTCAAATACCAAACATGAAGCTTATTTCTGATCCCATTCAAAGCTCTCTGGTTGAGCGCAGCCTAGACGCCGTATGGCATCCCTGCACTCAGATGAAGCATCACGAATCATTGCCATTAATTGCCATTACTAAGGGTAAGGGCGCTTGGCTCTTTGATGATCAGGGAAATGCATTACTCGATTGCATTAGCTCATGGTGGACCAATCTCTTTGGGCACTCCAATCCACGTATTAACCAAGCCATTACGAGTCAACTGGAGAAAATTGAGCATGTCATGCTCGCCGGCTTCACCCATCCGCCTGTAGTTGCTCTTTCCGAGAAATTGTCAGCTTTAACTCAAGGTCACTTGGGTCATGTATTTTTTGCATCTGATGGCGCCTCAGCAGTAGAGATCGCCTTAAAGATGAGTCATCACTACTGGCGACTCAACAATCAGCCTCAAAAGAAAAAATTTGTCTGCCTTGAGAATGGTTACCATGGAGAAACTTTAGGCGCCCTTGCGGTAACAGATGTTGCAATCTTTCGCGAAGCATACGGCTCACTTTTACAAGATGTTTTCACTGTTCCATCACCAGATGCGCGCAAAGCAAAGCTTGGTGAAAGTGCTGAGGATGTCGCTAGGTCAGCTGCCAAAAAATTAGAAGAGTTACTAGAAGTAGAGCATCAGAATATTGCCGCCATCATTGTGGAGCCACTCATTCAATGTGCAGGGCAAATGGCAATGCACTCTCCAGAATATTTACGCTTAGTGCGATCACTCTGTGATCGTTACAACATTCATCTGATTGCCGATGAAATTGCAGTGGGCTGTGGTCGATCAGGAAAGTTTTTTGCTTGTGAGCACGCAGGAATTTGGCCAGACTTCTTAACGCTATCAAAAGGTATCAGTGGCGGCTATCTTCCACTATCACTTTCCATGACGACTGATAAGATTTATCGAGCGTTCTATGGCGATCAAATGCAACAAGGTTTCTTGCACTCACATTCATATACAGGTAATCCATTAGCATGCGCTGCAGCACTTGCGTGCCTAGAGATTTTTGAAACTGATTCTGTTCTTGAAAAAAATCTTGAGCATAGTAAAGATCTTGCCAAGGCATTTGCCTGGGCAAAAGTTGATCCTCGTATTGAACATTGGCGCCAGCAGGGAATGATCTTAGCCTTTGATATCAAACCCGACTCCCTAAAAAATTCAACTGCGTTTTCACGAGAGATGTTTTCAGCCAGCATGGCGCAAGGCATCCTCATTAGACCGATTGGTAATACGATTTATGTCATGCCGCCGTACATCCTCACTACCGAGGAAGCAATGCAAATGGGTGCTTCTGTGCAACGCGCTCTAAACCAGGTACTAGCATGAGTAAACTATTTACAGCTCGCAATATGGCAGATCACCAGATTGCTGACTTAGATAAGCAATTGCTGAGACGCAAACTGCGCACAACCGAGTCACCCTGTGACACGAGAGCTCGCGTTGGTCAGCGAGAACTGAAAGCATTTTGTAGCAATGACTATTTGGGACTAGCAAATCATCCTGAATTGGTTTCTGCACTTGCAGAAGGCGCAAAACTATACGGGGTTGGTAGCGGTGCATCGCATTTAATTAGCGGCCATAGCATTGCCCATGACTTGCTTGAAAAAAAATTAGCTGCCTTTGAAAGTAAACATATCCCAAATGCGAGAGCGCTCTTCTTCAGTACCGGATATCTTGCGAATATCAACGCCATTACTGGAATTTCTAGACTGGCTGAGCAGGGTCAGGCCAGCATTTACTCAGCGAAACTCAATCATGCCTCTTTGATTGATGGCGTACGCCTAGCTAGCGCACAATCCAAAGCTCAGATCACTTTGTTTGACCACCGAAATCTCGATTCGCTAGAGGAATCTTTAAAGCAAGACACTCTGCCACTGAAATTGATTGTGGTCGATGGTGTCTTCAGTATGGATGGGGATATTGCACCCGTAGAAAAACTACTCCATATCGCCGAACAATATGATGCACTCTTAATGATCGATGATGCTCATGGATTTGGCGTGCTTGGCGAACAAGGCCATGGTATTTTGGAGCAAGCGGGCGTGCATTCAGAACGAATTATTTATGTCGGCACACTTGGCAAGGCAGCCGGTGTAAGCGGTGCTTTTATTTGTGCAAGCGCGCCATTTATTGAATGGCTTATCCAAAAGGGACGCCCTTATATCTACAGCACGGCTACACCACCGGCAATTGCTCACACTTTACTCAGCAGCCTTGAATTGATCGAAGGTGATGAAGGCATTGCGCGTCGTAAACAACTTAATAAGTTGATTCAGATTTGGAATGAGGAAATGACCTTCTCACGATGGGAAAAAACCCCTTCAACTACCCCCATTCAGCCAGTGATTTTAGGAAGCAATGCCAACGCATTAGCGGCAGCCAAACTCTTAGATGAAGCAGGTTATTGGATCCCCGCAATCCGCCCACCCACCGTCCCAGTTGGTAGCTCTCGATTGCGTATTACCTTTTCCGCAAACCACAGTGCTAATGATTTACGTGAACTGATTAAGACATTGAAGTCTATTGAGAAAAACGTAGAAAGTAATTCATGACGATCAATGCTTCTACTGGCTTTTTTGTATCAGGTACGGATACTGAAGTTGGTAAAACTTTAGTTGCCGGCGCACTCATTCTGAAACTGAGAGAAACAGGTATCAGCGCAGTCGGCTTTAAACCTGTCGTTGCCGGAACTTATGTGGATGCTAGTGGTCAAAAATTCAATGAGGATTTAGAGACATTACGCATAGCTTCAGGATTAAATCTTCATGAACAAAGTCTTTGTCGTTACATTCTCGATCAAGCGGTAGCGCCCCATCTTGTTGCCAAAGCAAATGATATCTACCTAGATTCCACCATTATCTTGGGTGACCTGCATTCACTAAATCAAAAATTTGAGGTGGTGGTTGTTGAGGGGGCGGGTGGATTTTTAGTTCCTTTAAATGAACAGGAAGATTTAGGGGATCTCGCTCAAGCAATGGATTTACCTGTCATCCTCGTTATAGGTATGCGTTTAGGCTGTATTAATCACGCCCTACTCACTTGTGAAGCAATTCAGTCTCGTCAGTTAACAATTGCCGGCTGGGTAGCGAATACGCTTTCAGAGGAGATGCCTCTTCTGGAAGAAAATATTCAAACGCTAAAAGACCGGATTTTTGCACCATTTTTAGGTGTTATTCCCACCCTTCCTCAGCAGCTTCAGAAACCGGAAAATGCCCCCTACTCCATAGAGTCATTACGATTTGCTGCGGAGCATATAAAACTTCCCGAGTAAATTCAGATAAGATGAAGCTATGCGATTACTTCCAGAAATCATCGATTCCGCATCAGCTATCCAAGAAATTCGTCGCAATATTCATGCGCATCCAGAATTACGCTTTGAAGAAAACCGCACATCTGATCTTGTAGCTGAAGCACTTTCGAGTTGGGGAATCACGGTTTATCGTGGCCTTGGCAAAACAGGGGTGGTTGGCAAGCTTGATGGTGACTTAGGTCAAGGCAAGATGATTGGTTTGCGTGCCGACATGGATGCACTGCCATTACAAGAACACAACACCTTTGAACACACTTCAAAGAATCCCGGCAAGATGCATGCCTGTGGGCATGATGGTCATACAGCAATGCTCTTAGGTGCTGCTCAATATCTGTCCAATCATCGCGAATTCAAAGGCACAGTCATTTTCATTTTTCAGCCAGCAGAAGAAGGTGGTGCTGGTGCGCAAGAAATGATTAACGATGGGCTCTTCAAGCAATTTCCTTGTGATGCTGTTTTTGGTCTACACAACTGGCCAGGGCTTGCTGAGGGACATTTTGGCGTGACCTCTGGCCCCATGATGGCTTCCAGCAACTCTTTTGAAATCATCGTTCGCGGCAAAGGTGGTCACGCTGCCCTGCCACATAACAGCGCTGATCCAGTGCTTGCAGGCGCTCAAGTTGTACAAGCATTACAAAGCATCATTACGCGCAATAAACGTCCTGTGGATGCAGCGGTGTTATCAGTTACGCAGTTTCATGCAGGTGAGACAAGCAACGTTATTCCTGATAGCGCCTTTATCGGTGGGACTGTTCGCACATTCACCATCGAGGTGCTAGATTTAATTGAGCAACGTTTACGAGAAATTTCTCATAACGTAGCAAGTGCATTTGACTGCCAAGCAGAAATCAGTTTTGCTCGAAACTACCCTCCGCTCATTAACCATGACAAGGAAGTTGAATTTGCCAGTGAAGTAATGAGCGAATTAGTTGGTGCACAAAACGTCAATACCTCAATCGACCCCACGATGGGCGCAGAGGACTTTGCATTCATGTTGCTGGAGAAACCAGGTTGCTATGTATTCCTAGGCAATGGTGATGGTGATCACCGAGCAGTAGGTCACGGTATGGGCCCATGCCATCTTCACAACCCTTCTTATGACTTCAATGACGCACTGATTCCAGTGGGCGTCAGCTACTGGGTCAAGCTAGCTCAACGCTACTTAGAAAAATAATTTAGCCTAGCAGTATATTTTTTACGAGTTCGTAAATTTTGCTGGGCGCTTTTCTATAAAAGCTGCCATACCTTCTTTTTGATCGTTTGTTGCAAAGCAAGAGTGGAATAAACGACGTTCAAAATGAATGCCTTCTGAGAGCGTAGTTTCATAAGCAGTATTAATTGCTTCTTTCACCATCATTGCAGTTAGTAATGGCATGTCTGCAATCGTCTTGGCAATTACTTTGACTTCTTTTAGCAAATCCGCTTGAGGGAAAATACGAGCAACTAGGCCGGAGCGCTCAGCCTCAGTAGCGTCCATCATGCGACCCGTCAATGCTAAGTCCATTGCTTTTGCTTTTGAAACTGCACGTGGCAAACGTTGTGTGCCACCTGCGCCAGGAATAATTCCCAACTTCACTTCTGGTTGTGCAAACTTAGCGCTCTCAGCAGCCATGATGGTGTCGCACATCATGGCCAACTCACATCCGCCTCCAAGGGCATAGCCAGATACCGCTGCAATCACTGGCTTACGTACTTTTCTAATCTCTTCCCAATTACGAGAGATAAAGTCACCGCGATAGACGTCGGCAAATCCATATTTCGCCATCGTCGCAATATCCGCACCAGCAGCAAATGCCTTTTCACTACC
>NZ_NCFJ01000721.1:0-1080 GCF_002281105.1 Polynucleobacter sp. 35-46-11 | reverse complement strand
TGGCTTTGGTCTCAAATTCCGAGACTTTGCCAAGGGGTTGATTGCATCCGACGGTACGGTTACGAATAAGTCCACCGCAATTCAGGGCTCGATCACACGAAATACGGATGAGCAAACCAGGGTGACGGACCGGGCGGCCCGCGTAGAGACGCAACTCCGCAAGCAATACTCGGATCTGGATGCGCGGATGGTGCAAATGCAATCCTTAGGCTCTTTTGTGACGGCTCAACTGGCGCAATGGAATAAAACTAGCTGAAATTGAATAAAAGTGGACTTGAGTTACCCGTAGATATGCCGATAAATTAAATATCGAGCACACAACCGGAATTCAAGATGTTCACACCAGTCAATATGCGCTCTGCAAATGCTTACCGGACAGTAAGTGTAGAAACCTCTGTGACAGGGGCGGATCCCCATCAGTTGGTTGGCCTTCTCTACGATGCGTTGTTGCAGTCGGTGGGTAAGGCCAAGGTGGCAATCGAGGCGAACGACATTGCAGGAAAAGGTCAGGCAATTGGGCGTGCTGTACGCTTGATCGAAGAAGGCTTGAAGGCTGCACTGAACGATGCGCAAGGTGGAGAGTTGGCTGCCAATCTTCGTGGTTTATATGACTATTGCATCGTGAGGCTTTCCGAAGCAAATCTGCATACGGACAAGAGCATGCTGGAAGAAGTTGAGCAATTGATTCGCCCCGTCGCTGAGGCTTGGAATCAAATCCGCAGCGAAGTCACAACCACGCCAGGATCCCAGGTCGGCAAGGGGGCTTGAGATGACAAAGACCCTGATTGACTATTACAAGGCCATCGAGGTCAGCAGCCGTGGAATGCTGGATGCCGCCAAGGCTGAGGACTGGGAAGAAGTTGTCAGGTTTGAGGGGGTTTGTGCGGTACTTATCGAGCAGCTACGCGTCAGGGCACATAGCGAAGAGTTGCTCCCTCAGCAGCGACTGGAAAAGTCGAAGATCATGCAACGGATACTGCACAATGATGCGCAGGTTCGCTATTTGGCTGAGCCGTGGCTGGCGCATCTGGACAGAGAAATTGGCAGCCAACAGGTGATTCTTCATTAGCAGTTGAGTGT
>NZ_NCFJ01000106.1:0-6739 GCF_002281105.1 Polynucleobacter sp. 35-46-11 | reverse complement strand
CACCAGAATCTTGCAAAACCGGATTCATGACTGGTTTAGAAGGCAAAAGGTCCGAAACACTTGGGTCACCCTCTTCTCCAATATGGGCAAGAAATCAGATGAAAATGATGATTTCGACCCCTTAGAGTCACTTTCCGCCCCGGATGACAGTGAAATTCACCAAGATGGGGCATTTAAGCTGGAGCGCAGTCAGCTTTTGGAGTCCCTAGAGTCAGAAATATCAAAATTACCCGTCCGTCAACGAGAAGCCTTCCTGATGCGTTATTGGGATGAGCTGAGTATTACTGAAACTGCCCTTGCTATGAGTTGTAGCGAGGGAAGCGTCAAAACCCACTGCTCAAGAGCTACCCAAGCTCTAGCTAAAGCATTGAAATTAAAAGGAATTACGCTGTGAACCGCAATCAAGACATCCTAAACCCAACAGAAGCTGACCAATTTGGCCAGTCCGCTGCTGCTCTGCTCCGCCAAGGATCTCAATCCTTGCCAGCTGGCATCAAAGATCGTCTGTATGCAGCGCGCTTAAAAGCGCTTTCCGTAAAAAAACCAGAAAAAGTGCGTATCAAACAATATGTTTTGGCCAGTACCTCTGGGAACTGGTCTTCGGGTTCTCGTTCTTTTTGGAATAACGTGGGCTGGGTGATCCCTCTTGTTGTTCTTGTTTTTGGCTTAGTCGGAATTGCCCAATGGCAAGATAACTCCCGGATTAATGACATTGCCGAGTTAGATGCAGCCCTGTTAAGCGACGATGTACCCCCTGATGCCTATGCTGATAGCGGCTTTATGCGCTTCCTCAAGAATGGCCCCTTAGCCGATGCAGAGCAAGATGGCTTGGATACACCCAAATCACCTTCTTAATATCAAACGAAAACTCAAATAGCGCATGCTAAAAAACTTACGCTCTATTTGTGCAGTCCTCAGCATCAGCTCAGCCCTTACGCTAGCTATTAGCGCTCTAATCTCGCCCGCCGCATTTGCTCAGACAGCAACAAGTAATCACGGCAAAAGCACGGTTACCCCAGCGAAAAAGCAGGATGGGACATGGGAAGGTCTAAAGCCTGAACAACAAAACATTCTGGCCCCTCTCGAGGGTGATTGGGACTACATGTTGCCTGAAAGTCGTAAACGATGGACCCAGGTGGCCAACCTGTACCCCAGGATGAAGGCAATAGATCAACAACGGCTTCAGTCTCGCATGGCCAGCTGGTCAAACCTGTCTCAAAAAGATCGCCGTATTGCACGAGAGAATTACCTAAGCAGCCTCAAGTTTCCGCCTGAGAAAAAAGCTGAAGCTTGGAGCGCTTATCAAAAACTGAGTGCCGAGCAAAAAAATAAACTTGCTCAGGCTGAATTAAATCAAAAGAAGAAGCCCACGGTCGTAAGTGCGCCAACCTTGCAACAACACCCCATCATTCAGCAGTCGAACTTAGCTCCGACATTACCTGCCGCAGTCACTCCAGCTCAAGAAGTTGCTCCGCAAGGCGCAAGCTCGGATAGCGACTCAAGCAATCAATAAGAATTCCTCAGTCGTGATTACCCCAGCGGAATTAGATACGCTTCCTGCTCCGCAATTTTGGCGACGTGTTTCTTGTACGCTTTATGAGCAGTTGGTTTTACTGGGTGTAATTGCCCTAACATTTTTAGTTCCCAATTTAGGCTTAGGTATTCTATTTGGCATCTCATTACCGAGTTGGCTCACCTTCCTCTACCTCTATGTGGTTCTTGGGATCTACTTTTCCTGGTATTGGACAAAGTCAGGGCAGACGCTTGCGATGCAAACCTGGCGGATACGCATGATTGGTCCAAGTGGCCACAAGCTCACTCGAAAGCAAGCAATCTGGCGCTATGTCTATGGATCTCTATGGCTCATACCTTGCGTTCTTCTACAGTGGCTTTTCGAACTTCAGAGATGGCAAATTATTGAAATGCTATTTGCGGTTGCTTTATTTCTATGGCCATTAAGCATCTATTTGAATCGCGTTAGCCCGCTGCTACGACAAAGTCTGCCAGATCGCTTTAGTGGAACGCGTTTAGTTGAGCTGCCAAAAAACTTAGTGAAACTCTCCTAAAGTACTCTCGTTAGAGAGTGCGCCCTAGATCTCGCGCAAACACTCCATTGCCGTTGTTGTTTGAATTTTTCTTTGAAAACGATATCCAGCCAAGAGACAAGCAGAGACTCCAAAGATAATTCCCATCGCTAAAGACTGTACGAATGCATTGAACTCAATCTCCAACACAAATCGACCAAGCGCCCACGCTGCTACTCCAGCAGCTAGTCCAGCTAGAACTCCAGAGAGCACTCCAATAATCAACAGTTCAGCCAGAGCTATCTTTCTCAGTAAAGCACGCGATGCACCTACCGCTTTGAGTAATGCAGCACTTCTAAAGCGCTCATCTTGAGTGGCTGCAATTGCAGCCACTAAAACCAGAATCGCTGCTGCGATCGTAAAGGCAAACAGAAGACCCAGTACTGAAGACAGTCGATCCAATACGTCTTGTATCTGTTGCAAAGAGGACGCTACATCGACAATAGTGAGATTGGGGTAGCTCTGTGCAAGTTGGTAATCAAGCCCTTCAATGAGAGGACTTTGATAGTAGGAGGTAATCCATGATTGGGGCATTTCAGCAAGCATGGCGGGCGACATGATGACAAAAAAATTCACCTTCATGGAACTCCAATCCAGTTTACGAAGAGAAGTAATTGGTGCGGTAACTTTTTCACCAGCGAGTTCAAAAGTCATTTGATCACCCAGCTTAAGCTTTAAAGTCTTTGCAATACCCGCCTCCAAAGAAACTTGCGGCGCACTGCCATCAATCCATTTTCCAGAAGTAATTCGATTACCATCTGGCAATTGCTCGGTATAAGAGAGATTAAATTCTCGATCGACTAAGCGACGTGCATTTTCATCAACATAATCATTCGGCCCAATAGCTTTGCCATTAACCTCAACCAGGCGTGCACGGACCATTGGACTAAAGCTAGGGTTAGCAACTCCCGCACCAAGCAAAGACTGGGTAATGCCTAGCTTTTGATCTTCCTGAATGTTAATCATGAAGCGATTGGGTGCATCAGCTGGAATATTTCCCTGCCAAGTGACCAATAAATCCTGACGAAGTAAGAGAATGAGTAGTAAAGCCATCAAGGCAATGCCTAGAGCAGTAATTTGCATTACCGCAAATCCTGCGCGGCGCGCTTGCACAGTCAACGCAAAGCGGAGAGCAAAGCTCTTAGCACTCCAACTCGAAAAACCAAGATTAAGCAGGCGTAGTGATGACCAAGAAACTATGGAAAACAAAGTAACGGCCAATGTGAAGCTAATCGCAACCCAAGAAGCTAGCTTCAAATCCTGCGCTGCGATAGCAATTAAGGCTAGACAAGTAATAATTCCAAAAAGTGCAACCCAAAGTGACTTGATATTGACCGCACCTAACTCCTTTCGAATCAGCCGAACTGGCGAGATCATTACCAAACTAAATAAGGGTGGGCCAGCAAAGCCAATTAATAAACAGGAGGAGAATAAGATGCTCCAAGTTAATGGCCAGAGGGAAATCACAGGCAAATCAGCAAAAACTAAATCACCCAAAATATGAATTAATATTTCTTGAACTCCGTAAGCAATAGCTGAACCCATAAGTGCAGCTGATAAGCACAGAGCCCCCAATACTTTGATTTGATTTACTAGAATTGCCCCTTGACTTGCCCCAAGACATTTCATGACTGCACAAACATCTGACTGCTTTAAAACATAACGACGTGCAGATAAAGCAATCGCTACTGCAGCCACCATTGCGGTCAACAAGGCAACTAAAGATAAAAATCGCTCTGCTCGCTCTAGAGTCTTACGCATCACCGGTTGCGCGTTTTCCAAGGTCTCAATACGCATTCCTCTGAGACCCTCAGATTCAATCCATTGAGTAGCCCATTTCTCATAATCAGAAATAGCCTGATCATTTCCCGCTAGTAATAGACGATAAGTAACGCGACTGCCCAAGCCAATGAGACCCGTTGACTGTAAATCATCTAAGGACATCATGACGCGTGGTGCAAAGTTCATAAAGCCTGCACCCCGGTCGAGTTCGCGCTCTAAAATGCCACTAATTAAAAACGTCTTGTCTCCCAACAACATCTGATCGCCCACTTTGGCCTTCAATGTATTGAGCATAGCTGGGTCTACCCAGACTGAAGCAGCTGGCGGAGTGAGGCCGGCCTGGGAGGGTGAGACCTGCAAAGACCCGCGCAAGGGATAAGTGTTAGATACCGCTTTGAGGGAAGCAAGCTTACTTTGCGCACCAACAGTGGCCATGCTCGGAAAAACAACGGTCTGCGCAACACTCAGCTGACTATTATTTGCCTCTCGAATAAATCGTTCAGGCAAAGGCTGATCAGAGACAAGCAGTAGATCTGCAGCAAGAAGTTGGCGAGCATCAAACTCAAAGGCTCGCTGCATCCGATCCGCCAGAAAACTGACGCTAGATAAAGCTGCAACCGATAGAGTTAGCGCAACCAGTAAAGCAAGCAGCTCACTGGATCGCAAGTCTCGCCGAATATCCCGCAAAAAACTCACTAGCACGGCGGCTAAATCGCCTGAATCTGGCCGCCGTCAACCCGGATCACTGACCCAGTGATATACGAAGCGTTTTGACTTGCTAAAAACGCAGCAGTATCACCATATTCCTGAGGATCACCATAACGACCCGCTGGGATCAGATTCAAGCTAGCTTTCACAACCGAGTCGTAGCTAATGCTCTCGCGTTGAGCACGCGCTTCATCCAATTGACGCAAGCGATCGGTTGCTACACGACCCGGCATGATCACATTCACTGTCACTCCATCGGCAGCCACTTCTGCCGACAAGGTTTTCGACCAGGCTAATAGTGCAGCGCGTAAGGTATTGGAAATTGCCAAGTTTTTAATGGGAGCAATCGCACCTGAAGTAGTGCTAGTAATAATGCGGCCCCATTTACGCTGACGCATACCAGGAAGCACGCGATCAGTAATGCTAATGAGCGATAGGACCATGTCATTAAAACTTTTTTGCCATAAAGCGGGGTCTTGGCCAGCAGCCAAGGTTGGAGGAGGTCCACCAGTGTTATTGACCAAGATATCAATCGGGCCAAGCTCTTGTTCTATTTTGCTGACTAGGCCGTCAATGACAGAAGGATCCGATAAATCCCAACTCAAAGCCAATGCAGTTCCACCGGCAGCCTCAATTAACTCAACAGATTTTTTTAGGCCCTCGGGATTGCGACCAGTTACAGCCACCTTAACACCTTCACGAGCTAGAGAAACCGCCATAGCTTGACCTAAGCCTCTGCTAGATGCCATTACTAATGCCACTTTACCTCTCAGTCCTAAATTCATGTCTTCTCCACTTTTTATATTTGTAGTAATTCTAAAATGACTATTGCCCTAAAGGTGGGGGCAGATTTCCAGCGTACTTATACAGCACCGCCTCATACTCTTTCAAAATTTGCGCTAGAGCCTCTTGCTGACCCAAGACCAATTCTTGAGGGCTATTGTCTTTTAGCGTGATTCTCTTGGTGTAACGATTTTTACCAATTACTGGATTGCGCTTTTGCGGATCAGTTGCGGATAGGAAAAACTCTGCTGTAACGACTGCCTCTGGACGGACGCGGTAATCACCATAGAACTCTTCCACTGAAACTTGCAAGTTGTAATAAGGGAAAAAGCTATTACCCTGCCCCACTGTCATGGAAAAGATTTGAGCATTATTCAACCACTGGCGAGTGGCATTACCAACCATCTCATTTGGCAGCGCAGAATAAATATTGTAGAAATCCTTTTCATAGCGCTGATCGCCAAGACGATAAACCAAAGACTTGCCATCAAAAGGCGGGGTGGTCGTGACTGAACCCATCTTCAACCATAAATCGCTACGCGGTTTGTACGGTGCTCCTGTGCGCTCAGGCGCAACCATCCAGCTGCTAGTTTCCAAGGCGGGTCTTTTAGGTAAGGAGCAGGCACTCAATGTGGCGATGACTAATGCGCAAACAGCAAACCGAGTCAGGTTTGAATTTTTCATCATCTGGATTTTCATTGACATCATTTTTGAACTCCATTCATTGGAGGCGTAATGCGTGCAGGTGGCTCACCCCAAATCAAGGTAGATGGTGATTGACTTGCTACGCGCGTAAACTCATTTAACTGTTCACTGGCTTGGCGAAGATTTTCTAGGGTTGCAGTGGTGTCACCTTGGACGCTAGTCACAGTTTGGCGCAAAGAAACCATGGTGGCAATCAATTCACGCATCAGGATGTTCAGTTGATCTTTATCAGTAACCCTAGCAATACGATCTAAGAGCACATTGAGATCTTGCACTGTGTTGATGAGACCAGCATTATCCCTTCCATCGCCAGCCATTAGCTTATTCAAGTTACCTAATAACGCATCAAATTTCTTCTGGGTCCCATCCACATCTAAGCCATTGAAGGCACCAATCAGTTTTTGGATACCAGAAATAATTTCATCAGCCTGGTTTGGCATCGATGGAACTACTGGGTACTCTGGCTCCCACGGGTATTTGAGGGTGTAGATTTGATCAGATTTAGGATAAAAATCTAACTCTACA
Organism: Polynucleobacter sp. 35-46-11; assembly: GCF_002281105.1. Classification (NCBI taxonomy): domain Bacteria; kingdom Pseudomonadati; phylum Pseudomonadota; class Betaproteobacteria; order Burkholderiales; family Burkholderiaceae; genus Polynucleobacter; species Polynucleobacter sp. 35-46-11. Next base: position 152 of record NZ_NCFJ01000106.1, on the reverse strand, counting down.
TAATTCACACCAGTAATACCCATCGATCTAATACGGGCACGCAAATTATCTTTAATAAAAGTTTCGAGGTGACTTTTTTCTATAGAGTCGCCATAAATTTGCATTCTTACGACAACATACTCTTGCTTCTGAAGCATCGGGATATCTTTCTC
>NZ_NCFJ01000720.1:0-1082 GCF_002281105.1 Polynucleobacter sp. 35-46-11 | reverse complement strand
CTGAGGCTCAGAATCTCTCTCAGCAAGATAATGATCGCCTCATTTTCCAAGGTGTGAAGTTTTATAGCGATGGTGGTTATTTGCCTGAGACTATGCGGATGGAAAGCCCCGGTTATACAAACGGCACCATAGGTTCAACTAACTACCAGTCGGCCAAAGAGTTTGCTGGTGCAATGAAACCATGGTGGGATGCGGGTTTTCATATTCACATTCATAGCAACGGGGATGTCGGTAATGCCCATTCAATTAATTCATTGCAATTGCTGTTAGATTCAAAGCCGCGCTTCGATCATCGTTACACCATTAATCATTTTGGCATTCCATCGACTGCCATGGTAATGAAGATTAAGACATTGGGCGCAGTTGTAAGTGCCAATATGTCCTATATCTCAGAGCGTGCCCAATTAGAGTATCCAATGTTAGGTGTTGATCGCGCATCCTACGCAACGCGTCTTGGTGCTTTAGTACGTAGTGGCATTGTGACATCTATCCACTCTGATGCGCCTGTATCGGCGCCTGCACCATTAAAAGAAGCATGGACCGCGGTTACCCGTAGGGATGTTTATAGCGATGGCAAGGTCTGGGCACCAGCTGATGCGGTAACAGCTTCAGATGCGATGAAGATGATCACCATCAATGCTGCTTACACTCTTGGAGTGGAGAGTAAGGTGGGTTCAATAGAAGCAGGTAAGTTTGCTGACTTTGCCGTCTTAGATTCCGATCCACAGGCAATTCCCGCAATCAAGATTAAAGATGTTGCCGTACATGCCACTGTATTGGGTGGCAAGGTTATTCCAGTTTCAGAGACTAAAAAACCAAGGCCGATGAATTAATTTCAAAAGCATTTAAGGTTAAGAGTGCCAATCCTAGGGTTGGCCTTTTTTTGCTCTCAAAATGCAAATGACTTCTATCCGTGCTCTAATGCCAGCACTATGATTACAGTCGTTATCGCTTCCTATCAGTATGGCCACCTTGCAGCCCACTGCATTGAGTCTTTACTCTCACAAACAGTGGCGCCTAGCCGCATTATTTTTGCCGATGATGGTGCTCATGATTGCGCGCACTTGCCGAATTTCTATCCT
>NZ_NCFJ01000719.1:0-1086 GCF_002281105.1 Polynucleobacter sp. 35-46-11 | reverse complement strand
AATCCGCGATCGAGAATTTGTGGAGCCTTCACCTCTTGATAACCTTCGCGCTGATAAACGCGACGCATGTATTGCTCAACTTCTTGCCAAATTGACCAGACTTTTGGATGCCAGAAAATTAAACCAGGCGCTTCAGGTTGAAAGTGGAATAAATCCAAGAACTTACCAAGGCGACGGTGGTCACGCTTCTCAGCCTCTTCAAGCATATGCAAATGTGCATCTTGATCTTCTTTTTTCAACCAAGCTGTACCGTAGATCCGTTGCAGCATCTCATTCTTGCTATCGCCACGCCAGTAAGCGCCAGCAACGCTCAGAAGCTTAAATACCTTGAGCTTGCCGGTGGATGGCACGTGCGGTCCACGACATAAGTCGGTGAACTTTCCTTCGGCATACAAAGACACATCTTCGCCCTGCGGAATACTTGCAATGATTTCTGCTTTGTAGTTTTCGCCTTGGTCTTTAAAAAACTTTACCGCTTCATCACGGGGCATGACTGTGCGAACCACTGGCTCATCTTTTTTAGCCAGCTCAGCCATTTTCTTTTCAATTGCGACCAAGTCTTCTGGAGTGAATGCGCGATGAAATGAGAAGTCGTAATAGAAACCGTTGTCGATTACGGGGCCAATGGTGACTTGTGCTTCTGGGAATAGTTCTTTAACAGCATAGGCCAGCAAGTGCGCGGTGGAGTGACGCACAATCTCCAGCGCTTCTGGGCTTTTATCAGTGATGATGGCTAACTGACTATCTTTATCGATCACAAAGCTGGCATCAACCATCTTGCCGTCAACAATGCCACCAAGAGCAGCCTTGGCAAGACCACTACCAATACTTTGGGCAACATCAAGAACGCGTACGGGAGCATCAAACTCACGTTTAGATCCATCTGGCAGGGTAACTACAAGCATGACCGCTCCATCTTATTAAGATTCAGCCGATTGACTGATTTACTGCATAACATCCACCAAAAAGAAAGCGCGGGAGCTTTTCGGCAACCGCGCACTTTTGGGTCTTTATTCGTTGGTAGGCTCGATTGGACTCGAACCAACGACCCCCACCATGTCAAGGTGGTGCTCTAACCAGCTGAGC
>NZ_NCFJ01000718.1:0-1086 GCF_002281105.1 Polynucleobacter sp. 35-46-11 | reverse complement strand
AATCCGCGATCGAGAATTTGTGGAGCCTTCACCTCTTGATAACCTTCGCGCTGATAAACGCGACGCATGTATTGCTCAACTTCTTGCCAAATTGACCAGCCTTTTGGATGCCAGAAAATTAAACCAGGCGCTTCAGGCTGGAAGTGGAATAAGTCTAAGAACTTACCAAGGCGACGGTGGTCACGCTTCTCAGCCTCTTCAAGCATATGCAAATGCGCATCTTGATCTTCTTTTTTCAACCAGGCAGTACCGTAGATCCGTTGCAACATTTCATTCTTACTATCGCCACGCCAGTAAGCACCAGCAACACTCAGGAGCTTAAATACCTTGAGCTTGCCAGTAGACGGCACGTGCGGTCCACGACATAAGTCGGTGAACTTCCCTTCGGCATACAAAGACACATCTTCGCCCTGCGGAATACTTGCAATGATTTCCGCTTTGTAGTTTTCGCCTTGGTCTTTAAAAAACTTCACCGCTTCATCACGAGGCATCACTGTGCGAATCACTGGCTCATCTTTTTTAGCCAACTCAGCCATTTTCTTTTCAATTGCCACCAAATCTTCTGGTGTGAACGGGCGATGAAAAGAGAAGTCGTAATAGAAACCGTTTTCAATGACGGGACCAATAGTGACCTGTGCCTCTGGGAAGAGTTCCTTAACGGCATAAGCAAGTAAGTGTGCTGTAGAGTGACGCACAATTTCCAGAGCCTCCGGGCTTTTATCTGTGACGATGGCAAGCTGACTATCTTTATCGATCACAAAGCTGGCATCAACCATTTTTCCATCGACTATGCCACCAAGAGCGGCTTTGGCAAGACCGCTACCAATGCTTTGGGCAACATCAATAACGCGAACGGGAGCTTCAAACTCACGTTTAGATCCATCTGGCAGAGTAACTACAAGCATGACCACTCCATCTTATTAAGATTCAGCCAATTGACTGATGTACTTCACAACATCCACCAAAAAGAAAGCGCGGAAGCTTTTGGGCAACCGCGCACTTTTGGGTCTTTATTCGTTGGTAGGCTCGATTGGACTCGAACCAACGACCCCCACCATGTCAAGGTGGTGCTCTAACCAGCTGAGC
>NZ_NCFJ01000105.1:0-6772 GCF_002281105.1 Polynucleobacter sp. 35-46-11 | reverse complement strand
CTAATGTAGCAAATTGAACCCATTTAAGCTTCAAATATTAGCTCTAAGGCTTATAAGTAAGCCACTTCATGGTTAAAATGGATTGGTGGTGCCAAAGGCTTGGCCCCCTCACAAACCTTTATCTAGGAGTTATTTTGAAGAAATCTTTATTGGCTACATTAGTTGCCTCACTCGGTTTAGTAGTTGCAAGTTCAGCATTTGCTCAAGCTCCTGCAAAAATGTTGCCTTTGGCAGCTGAAGCGGTTGTATTGACTGCTACTGTTGATTCAGTGGACGTAAAGAAACGTATCGTTGTTCTCAAGGATGCAAACGGGAACTTGGCTCAAATGAACGTATCTAAACAAGTAAATGATTTAGATAAAGTAAAAAAGGGCGATATGTTTGTTGTTGAGCATGCTCAAGCGATTGCAGTTGGTTTGGTTGCTGCCCCTAAGGGTGCTAAGCCAGGCGTTTCTGGCGTTCGCTCAGTAGTAGTAGCAGGTAAGGGTTCTGCTAAGCCATTTGAAGAAACTGCAGATACTGTTTATGCCACAGTGAAGATCAGCACAATTGATGCAAAGACTCGTGTTGTTACTTTCACATTGCCATCAGGTGAGAAGCAAAAAGTGAAGGTTGATCAAAGCGTGTTAGGTCTTGAGAAATTTAAGGCTGGCGATGACGTTATGGTTGAGTTCGTTGATGACACAGCGATTGGCTTTGTAACACCAAAGAAATAAGCATTTAAAACTCTTTCAGCATGAATCATGCTGGAGCTGTAAATAAAAAGGCCCGCTAAGCGGGCCTTTTGCATACTGAATAATGATTAAGCGTCTTTAGCAATCATGACATCTGATGCCTTAATGACTGCCCAAGCTTGATCACCAACTTTAAGTTTGAGTTCATCTACTGCCTCATTGGTAATGGAGGCGGTAACGATATGACCCGAACCAATATCGATCTTCACGTGAGAGGTGGTTTGACCCATTTTGAGCTCAACCACTTTGCCGCTGAGAGTATTGCGTGCGCTGAGTTTGACTTTAAGTTCCATGATTTCTCCTAGTGGACGTATTGTTTAGCATAGGTAGCATCATTGTAGAGGGCCTCCTTGTATTGCGACTTGCCATAATTGCGAATGATCGCCTGACCCTCATCTGACGCTACAAATCGGATGAAATTAGCAGCAATATCGCGATTCTCAGTTGCACCTACGGGAGCGACTAAAGCATCGTAGGTATTGACTAGGTAAGGATCCCCACGATAAAGAATTTGCAGATCAGGAGCGACATTTTTCTCTGCCACCCAGGTGCTGCTATCTGTCATGAAATAGGCTTTATCTGCATTCGCCCTTTTAAGCGATGCTGTCATAAAGTCATTGGTCACGATGTACCAATTTCCCTCGGGTGTGATTCCAGCCTTTTTCCAAATATCCATTTCTTTTTGGTGTGTACCGGATTTATCCCCTCGAGAGATAAAGTTAGCCTGCAAGTTCGCGATCTTTGCATAAGCATCTGCACCACTGCTAGCAGATTTAATTTTTGCCATATCCGCTTTAGGTCCAACGATATAAAACTCATTGGAGCCAATGAGCGTTCTCCCGGTTGCCCAACCTTCAGCAATAGCTTTGTTCACACCAGCTGGTGCATGCACCATAATCATGTCAACCTGCTGTGTCTTAAGTAGGTTGAGGGAGGCGCCGCTTCCCGCCTTAATCCACACCAGGCGCGCACCTTCCTTCTTGTCAAAGGCCTCACCAAGTTGCTGTAGTAAGCCTAATTCCCCAGGGCTACCGGTTGCCAATTTAAAACTCTTGGAACCCTGACCATAGGTGGCTTCTACTTTTGGGGGGCTGGATTGCGCTAGCGATGTTTGCATTCCAAGTCCCATTAATAAAGTGGCAAAAAGTGCACTGATGAATTGGTGTGAATTTTTCATCTAAATTATTTCTTTGCGTTCGGGAAGAATAGCTGTTCACCGTCAATTTTGTAACTGGCAATTACGTCTTGCCCGTTCTTGGAGGTAATCCAGTCAATAAATTCTTGTCCTTCAGCTTTTTTCACATGTGGGAATTTTGCTGGGTTAACTAACATCACGCCATATTGGTTAAATAGCTTTGGATCACCTTGAACCAGAATTGTTAAATCACCACGGTTCTTGAAAGAGAGCCAAGTAGCGCGATCAGTCAGGATGTAGCCATTCATTGCTGAAGCAGTATTGAGCGCTGGACCCATGCCTGAACCAGTTTCTTTATACCAAGCGCTTGGCGCAACTGTAATGCCGGCATCTTTCCAATAGCGTAATTCTGCAGCGTGTGTACCGCTCTTATCCCCGCGCGATACAAATGGTGCCTGAGCTGCTGCAACTTTCTGAAATGCTGCTTTGATATCTTTACCGCCTGCAATTTTGGCTGGGTCAGACTTTGGCCCAACCAACACAAAGTCGTTGTACATAACTTCAGTGCGTTTTGTACCAAAACCTTCGTTCACAAACTTTTCTTCAGCAGGCTTGTCGTGTACAAACACTACATCGGCATCACCGCGACGACCGATATCTAATGCTTGACCAGTTCCAACTGCAACCACTTTGACATCAATGCCTGTCTTCATTTTGAAGATAGGCAACATAAATCCAAAAAGACCAGATTGCTCTGTAGAGGTTGTGGATGACACAACAATACTTTTCTCTTGCGCGTAAGCACAATTGCTGAAAAGTGCTACCGCAGTAATGGCGGTTGCTAATAATCTATTAAATGAGAATTTCATTTGAGTTCACTTTCATTGAGTGTGTTCGGTTAAGATTTGTCATATTACAAAACATCAATATGCAAAAAATTACATATGAGAATTCAGATTCGGCCGACCCTAGTTTTTGGTAGCAAAAACGCAAAAGATCCGGCTATCGTTGATTTGGTGTGGTTAACAGCGTTGCTTAAAGACATTGAGCATGGCAAAACACTGATGTCTGCCTGTAAGAAAATGGGCTTGTCCTACAGAAATGTCTGGCAAAAGCTAAACGATGTTGAACAAGCACTCGGTTTTAAGCTCATCGATAGGGTGAGGGGGCACGGCTCCCAGCTATCAGAATATGCTCGCTATTTGATTCAATTTACTGAAGACTTTGATCAAAAGACAATGCGTTTGGGTCAATCTAGTCTCTCGCACTTAGAAGAAGGATTTTCTCAATTTCGGGTTAAAGATAAAAAACAGCTGCGCTTTGCTAGTAGTAGCGATCCCATTATTCAAAAGGCTGTTTTCGAAATTGGTGGATTTGAGCTCATTACAGCGGGATCCGGTGAGGCTTTGGAGCGCTTACTCAATTATGAGGTGGACATAGCCGGTTTCCACGTTTCTGATCCACAAAGTTCTCAAATTATTTCTAAACGGTTGCAAAAAGAGGGGATGCAAATATTTCCTGTGATGAAACGTGTTCAGGGATTATTGGTTGCTAAAGGAAATCCGCTCAACATTATTTCAATCAAAGATCTACTGAGGCCAAAGATTCGCTTTATTAATCGACAGAAAGGCTCCGGTACGCGCCTGCTCCTGGATACTATTTTGGCGAAAGAAGGCATGGTTGCCCGCAGCATTAAAGGGTACGAGAACGAAGAATTTACCCACTCTGCAATTGCTACGGCGATATTGGCAAGAAAGGCGGATGTAGGTATGGGGGTTAAAAGTGTTGCCTTGGAGAATGGTTTGGATTTCATTCAACTCAAGGATGAAATCTTTTTTCTGGCCATGAACGAGGAATTAAGTCTTAATGCTGATCTTGCAAAACTCATTCGGAAAATCCGGGTCCTGTCGGGCGCTAGTCCCGGCTATAAATCGATTGGACTAAAGAAGCAAATAGCTGGCTGGCTATAAGCATGCCGTTTTTGTTTTAAATCAATACGGCAATAGCTCAAATAGGTGAAGATGAGTCTCTAGACCTTTCTCTAGAGAATGATAGTCATTCTCATATAGGGATATAATCAACTCAAAGCATCCCATAGACCTAGCCATGAATCTTGAAAAAATCCTCCCAGGCGTCACTGCTCGCGTTAGAAGGATCGCTACCTCAGCCGATCAATGTGAGGATATTCGTGGTCAGTTGGAAGATATTGGTTTTCTGCCCGGTGAACGGGTGGAGGTCTTACGTAAGGGATTTTTGGGTCATGGTCCAATACTCATTCGAGTTGGATCATCGACATTTGCCTTACGTGAATCTGAGGCACGACTAGTTGAGGTAGAAATTCTTTAAACATGTCTGAAGCGCAGATTCATTTTTTTTCAAGTGAACCCCTAGTTGCATTACTGGGTAATCCCAATTGTGGAAAAACGGCACTCTTTAATTTGCTGACCGGTAGTCGTCAAAAGGTCGCCAATTATTCCGGTGTAACTGTCGAGAGAAAAGAAGGGCGTTTAACTCTCGAATCTGAAAAAGTCATTCGCATTCTGGATCTTCCTGGAGTTTATAGTTTGTATCCGCGATCTTTAGACGAGAGAGTCGCTTGCAATGTGCTACATGGCAATGCCATAGGTGAAAAGCGTCCGGATCTCGTGCTCTGTGTTCTCAATGCCATGAACCTCAGGCGCAATTTACGATTGGTCTTATCTGCAAAGCGTTTAGGTTTGCCCTGTATTGTGGTGCTCAATATGGTGGATGTTGCCCAGCGCCAAGGCTTAAATGTCGACGCAGCGGCCTTGTCTCAGGAGTTAGGTCTTCCTGTTATTGCAACAGTGGGTATTCATGCCAATGGTGCTGATGAGCTCAAACATTATTTGAGTGCGCTGGATTGGAAGAACTTATCAGCATTAAGTGCGAGCAATATAGATGAGGGTATTGAAACTGCTATCGATCACTCGGCCCATACCGAGTCTGACAACATACAGGTTCAACGTGCCTTACAAAATCTAGGCTTAGATCAAATCATTCCTGATCGTCTGAGCGATCGCCTGGACTCTGTTTTGTTGCATCCTATATTTGGCCAACTCATTCTGGCTACAGTACTCTTCTTCATTTTCCAGGCGGTATTTAGTTGGGCCACCTTGCCTATGGAGGTGATTAAAGCCGGAGTGGAGTGGTTAGGGGCTTTATTAACTCAAATGTTTCCAAATAATTGGTTACGCAGCTTATTGGTGGACGGTATTCTGGCTGGTGCTGGCGGAGTATTGATTTTCTTGCCGCAGATTTTGATTCTGTATTTCTTTATTCTGATTCTGGAAGAATCAGGCTACCTCCCACGAGCTGCTTATCTATTAGATCGACTGATGGGGCGGGTTGGTCTATCAGGCAGATCGTTTATCCCTCTGTTATCTAGCTTTGCCTGTGCCATCCCTGGAATCATGGCGACGCGCAGCATCTCCAATGCACGCGATCGTTTAGTGACGATCTTGATTGCGCCGATGATGACTTGCTCAGCACGTTTGCCTGTATATGCTTTATTAATTTCCGCCTTTATTCCTAAGCGTAAATTGTGGGCAGGATTAGATTTGCAAGGCCTGGTTTTATTCTTACTCTATGTTGCAGGTATTACTGGTGCTATGGCTGTAGCTTGGATTCTCAAACGCTTTACCAGTGAAAAGTTTCAACTCAATGCCTTGATGATGGAGTTGCCGAGCTATCACTTGCCACGCTTAGGTAATTTGGCGCTTGGTCTTTGGCAGCGTGCTGAAATTTTCTTGCGTCGCGTTGGTGGAATTATTCTAATCATGACGGTCTGTCTGTGGGCGCTCTCGAGTTTTCCACTTCCTCCAGAAAATGCAACTGGCTCTCCTATCCAATACAGTATTGCTGGAATGATGGGGCAGGCCTTGGCGGTAGTGTTTAAGCCGATTGGATTTAATTGGCAAATTAGCATTGCCTTGGTGCCGGGGATGGCAGCCCGTGAAGTGGTGGTAAGCTCTTTGGCAACAGTGTATGCACTATCGAGTTCCGCGGTCGATGCAGCAGATGCCTTAGTGCCATTGATTTCTAAAGGCTGGAGTTTGGCAACAGCCTTATCTCTTTTGGCTTGGTTTGTCTTTGCTCCTCAATGCCTTTCAACCATTGCAGCAGTCAAAAGAGAGACCGGTGGCTGGAAGATCCCTGCCATAATGCTGGGCTACCTGTTTAGCTTGGCCTACCTAGCAGCCTTTATCACTTATACGGTTGCAAGCTATTTTGGCCTAGCCTAGCGCCTAGCAAGGCATTCATTGTAAATTTGAGATACATTGTCGGGATGAACTTTTAACATCTTCTGGAAGTCCTTATGAATTTATCTCTTCGCCCTTGGATTCTTGCTGCTGGTTTTCTAAGCTTTTCTGCCTTTGCCGAGCCTGGTGAGAATACCTATAAACAAGTTTGTGCTGCCTGTCATGGCTCTGGGGTCTTAAATGCACCCAAGCTGGGTGATAAAGCTAAGTGGGCTCCTTTGATTGCTGAGGGACAAGTCACCCTGACAGCGCATGCTTATGTTGGTGTCAGGGCTATGCCTGCTAAGGGCGGTAATCCCAACCTCACAGTAGAGGGCTTCTCTGATGCTGTGGCATACATGGCTAATAAAGCGGGGGGTAGCTGGAAGACTCCCGATGCCAAAACTATAGCTGCAATTAACAAAGAGATTGAAACACGTAAAGCTGGCTTGAATAAGAAGCCGTAATAAGAACCTATCAGCGTATGAATTTACAGCCACATCAGATAGAGATTATTGGCTATTGCGCTGCGTTTCTAACGACGATTGCTTTTCTTCCTCAGGCTATTCAATCGTGGCGTACCCGCGACCTTTCCGGGATCTCGGTAGGAATGTATAGCCTGTTTACCGCTGGGGTAGGTTTAT
>NZ_NCFJ01000717.1:0-1089 GCF_002281105.1 Polynucleobacter sp. 35-46-11 | reverse complement strand
CGACGCGATTCGCTCTTTCAATTTTTGTCCGAGATACATAACAATTTAAATCAAGATGTAGAACTTGTAATCATTGATGGAGCCTCCACAGATGGAACTTCTGAGGAATTATTTCGATATTGCAATTCACGCGAAAATATTAGATTCGAGGTTGAATCGTGCAATAGCGGTCTTGATCGGGGATATGACAGGTGTGTAGAAATATCGTCTGGAAAATATTGTTGGTTGCTATCTGATGATGATAAATTAAAGCCAGGAGCAATAAATAAGGTTGTTACTTTATTAAAATCTCAAAATCATGATTTATTCATTGCTAACTCGGAAGTGTGGGACAGTACGTTTTCTAGTTGTTTGATAGATAATCAGCTTAAATTAGGAGGGGATATAGAGCTCTTTTCTGACCAGAATGATGAGCTGCTAATTAAAGCGGGAAGCATATTGTCATTTATTGGGTCGGTAATAATAAAGCGATCTGAATGGTTGAATAGGGAAAGGGAGGCATATTTTGGCTCTTGGTTTATTCATATTGGAGTTATTTTCCAGGACCCGCTACCATGTGGAGCTTTTATAATTTCCGATCCTTTAATCCAAATACGCTACGGCGTAGCTTCTTGGTCTGGAAAATCTTTCGATATATGGATGAAATCGTGGCCAAAGCTTATTTGGTCGATGTCAAAAATTAGCGATTCTGCGAAGAAGCTTGTAGTACCTAAGTGGCCAGGTCGCTCAATATTTAAGCATATATTATTCAATAGCCATTCAGTGACCTTTTCAAGAGCCTCGTTGACAATTCCTACAAGAGACGTATTCCGGAGGCTCCTCATTATGTCAGTGTATCTTTTACCATGCGTATTTTGTAACATCATAGTTTCAATTGGGTGCCTACTTTCTTTAAAATCTAGACGTTTGATACTTTACGATATGGCACATTGCTCAAGCTCAAACTTTATTTCCCGTTGGCTCTATAAAAGATCATGTAGACATCTATCTAAGGTGATTTTACATGGCTCACAATAAAGCGAGTTGTAGATTTATATTTAAATAGCCATTAAATAAAATTATAATAATTTTCTCTGGTAGTTAGTTTAA
>NZ_NCFJ01000716.1:0-1090 GCF_002281105.1 Polynucleobacter sp. 35-46-11 | reverse complement strand
TAGGGTGATTTCCCCAGACGGTCAGCATCGTATTGCCAGCGTTGTAAGTGCCAGATGATTGTTCCGAAAGGGTAGGCCCATAAGTTGAAACGTAGGAGGTATCGAGTCGCATAGTGCCTCGCCAGCGATCAAACTGGAGGGGTTGGTAATAGCGCAACTTCAAGGTATCACTTTGAGTTTGCTCTCCAAAGGCGTTGTGGTAACCCCAAAATTCCAGAACCCGCTGACTTGAGTACTGGTCAGATGCTTTTTCTAGGTTAAGAAAGCCCCCCGAGAACTTGCTTTCATCAGCCAAAACCCCTTCCATTAATCCCAGCAGAATCAATGAAGTCAGGGTGTGGGTGAAAATCCGCAACAATGCCATATACGCAGTAATATAAATGAATCAGTCAATAACAAAAAATAAGTAGGAAATTATGGAACATACCGTTTTGGTAACTGGCGCTACTGCTGGTTTTGGAGAGGCAACTGCGAGGCGTTTTCTGGTTCATGGTCATAAAGTAATTGCTGCAGGCAGAAGGACGGAGCGCTTGGAAGCTTTAAAAGCATCCCTTCCTCTAGAGCAGCAAAAAAAATTACTCACCTTGGCTGTGGATGTTTGTGACAGCGAACAGGTTGATGGTCTTGCCGCAACATTACCGGCAGATTTTGCTGCGGTAACAGTATTGGTGAATAACGCTGGATTAGCTTTAGGTTTGGAGCCAGCGCATCAAGCCTTTCTCTCAGACTGGGACCGAATGATTGATACCAATATTAAGGGACTGGTGCATATGACGCGTGCTTTCTTGTCTGGAATGGTGGAGCGTAATTGTGGTCATATTATTAACATTGGTTCGGTTGCTGGTTCTTATGCTTACCCTGGCAGTAATGTATATGGTTCAACCAAAGCATTTGTGAATCAGTTTAGCTTGAATTTACGTGCTGACTTAGCGGCAACTGCATTACGTGTTACTTGTATAGAGCCAGGCTTAAGCGCAGGTACTGAGTATTCAAATGTGCGCTTTAAGGGTGATCATGATAGGGCGGAAAAAGTTTACGAGGGCGTTCAAGCACTAAGTTCGGATGATATTGCTGAGACAATTTATTGGTC
>NZ_NCFJ01000104.1:0-6782 GCF_002281105.1 Polynucleobacter sp. 35-46-11 | reverse complement strand
CAACAGAGCTTAAGCGATGACCAAATACGTTTTTGTCACTGGTGGTGTGGTTTCTTCTTTAGGGAAAGGAATCGCAGCTGCCTCGCTTGCCGCGATTCTCGAATCCCGCGGCTTGAAAGTCACCCTCCTAAAATTAGACCCCTATATCAACGTTGACCCTGGGACCATGAGTCCGCTTCAACATGGCGAAGTCTTCGTAACCGAAGATGGCGCTGAGACTGACCTTGATCTAGGGCATTACGAGCGTTTTGTATCTGCAAAGATGCGTAAGAGTAATAACTTCACTACGGGCCAGATCTACGAATCCGTTATCAGCAAAGAGCGACGTGGTGAGTACCTAGGTAAAACTGTTCAGGTGATTCCCCACATTACGAATGAGATTCAAGCATTTATAGAGCGGGGGGCCAAAGCGAGTCATGATGGCAATGCTGATATTGCGATCTGCGAAATCGGTGGCACTGTAGGTGACATCGAGTCACTGCCATTTCTTGAGGCGGCTCGCCAAATGAGCATTCGCCTACCAAGGCATAGCTGCGCTTTTGTGCACCTTACTTTGGTTCCTTATTTGAGTAGCGCTGGCGAATTAAAAACTAAGCCGACCCAGCACTCTGTACAGAAGCTTCGTGAAATCGGCATCATGCCCACAGTGCTCTTATGTCGTGCAGACCGCCCAATTCCAGAAGATGAGCGCTCAAAGATTTCACTGTTCTCTAACGTCCGCGAAGAAGCTGTAATTTCAGTATGGGATGTTGACACCATCTATAAGATTCCTGGGATGCTTCAAGCCCAGGGCATGGATGATTTAATTTGTCGTGAGTTAGATATTCAGGCTAAGCCTGCAGATTTATCTGTTTGGGCAAATCTTGTTTATGAGCTAGCCAACCCACAGCACGAAGTAACCATTGGTATGGTTGGTAAGTATGTTGAGTTGACTGAATCCTATAAGTCTTTGATCGAAGCTTTGCGGCATGCAGGCATTCACAATCACACACGCGTCAATATCAATTACATTGATTCTGAAGTGATTGAAAAAGATGGCATAGATTGTCTTCAGAATTTAGATGCGATCTTAGTGCCAGGTGGTTTTGGTAAGCGCGGCACTGAAGGCAAGATTGCTGCCATTCGTTATGCCCGCGAGAACAATGTCCCTTACCTTGGCATTTGTTTGGGTATGCAGTTGGCTGTGATCGAATTTGCTCGCCACGTCGCCAATATTGCTCAGGCCAATAGCACCGAGTTTGATCCTGAGACCGAGAGCCCAGTAGTCGCCTTGATTACCGAGTGGGTTGACCGCGAAGGTCGTGTTGAGAAGCGCACTAACGATTCTGATCTTGGCGGGACTATGCGCTTAGGTTCACAGCGTTGCCCAGTAAAAGCGGGTACCTTAGCCCATGAAATCTATGGTCCAGAGGTGAATGAGCGTCACCGCCATCGCTATGAAGTGAACAATGTTTACGTGCCGCGTCTTGAGAAGTCTGGTCTGATTATTTCTGCTAGAACACCAAACGAGTCTTTGCCTGAAATGATGGAGTTGCCTAGCACTATGCACCCTTGGTTCTTTGGTGTGCAGTTCCATCCCGAGTTCACCTCGACTCCACGTGATGGCCACCCATTATTTTCTGCTTTCATTAAGGCGTCATTAATTCATCAAACTGCTTCCCAAAAGCAAGCGGCCTAGGAGATCACAATGAGTGCATTTAAGTTATGTGGTTTTGATGTTGGTTTAGATCATCGCTTCTTTTTGATTGCGGGTCCTTGCGTTATTGAATCCGAGCAATCGGCTTTGGATATTGCTGGAGAGTTAAAACACATCACCTCTGCACTGGGTGTACCATTTATTTACAAGTCTTCTTTTGATAAAGCCAATCGCTCATCAGGCACTTCTTTCCGGGGTTTAGGTATGGAGAAGGGTCTTGAGATTCTGGCTCGCGTTAAACGTGAAATTGGTGTTCCAGTATTGACAGATATTCATGACATCAGTGAAATTGCACCGGTTTCAAAAGTAGTTGATGTGCTGCAGACACCGGCATTCTTATGTAGGCAGACTGATTTCATTCGAGCTTGCGCTCAAAGTGGTAAGCCAGTGAATTTCAAGAAGGGTCAATTTTTATCCCCTCATGAAATGCTGAATGTGATTGATAAAGCGCGTGCAGCAGCTACTGAGATGAACCTGCCAGATCAGTTTATGGTTTGCGAAAGAGGCGCCTCTTTTGGTTATAACAATCTAGTTTCAGATATGCGTAGCTTAGCAATTCTTCGCGAAGCAAAAGCACCAGTTGTTTTTGATGCAACGCATTCAGTTCAGCTTCCTGGCGGACAAGGTAATGCGAGCGGTGGGCAGCGCGAGTTTGTTCCAGTATTAGCCCGTGCCGCAGTTGCAGTAGGCATTAGTGGCTTATTCATGGAGACGCATCCAGATCCAGCCAAAGCGCTTTCGGATGGTCCAAATGCAGTGCCGCTCAATCGCATGAAAGAGCTACTTACATCTTTAGTGGCAATTGATTCTGTTGTTAAGAAGCCCGGATCATTTTTAGAAGATAGTTTTAAGTAATACCCCAAATTCATTTTTACTTAGGAGAAGGTGCATGAGCGCCATTGTTGACATTATTGGTAGAGAAGTTTTAGATTCACGCGGCAATCCCACGGTTGAGTGTGATGTATTGCTTGAGTCTGGCGTTATGGGTCGTGCAGCAGTCCCTTCAGGCGCATCAACAGGCTCACGTGAAGCCATTGAGCTTCGTGATGGTGATAACGCGCGCTACCTTGGCAAGGGCGTTCTTAAGGCCGTTCAAAATATCAATATTGAAATTGCTGAATCCATCTTAGGTCTTGATGCTAGTGAACAAGCTTTCTTAGATCACACTCTAATCGAGCTTGATGGCACTCACAACAAGGCGCGCTTAGGTGCTAATGCAACCTTGGCTGTTTCGATGGCGGTGGCTCGTGCTGCTGCAGAAGAAACAGGTTTGCCTTTGTATCGCTACTTCGGCGGATCAGGTGGTATGCAATTACCAGTACCGATGATGAACATCGTTAATGGTGGGGCACATGCTAATAACAGCTTGGATATTCAAGAATTTATGATCATGCCAGTTGGCGCACAAAGCTTCCGTGAAGCCTTGCGTTGTGGCGCTGAAATCTTTCATGAATTGAAGAAAATTTTGGGCGCCCAAGGTATGCCAACTACTGTTGGAGATGAAGGCGGCTTTGCGCCGAACTTCAAGAGCAATCAAGAGTGTTTGCAGACCATCATGAAGGCCATTGAGGGTGCGGGTTATCAAGCAGGTGAAGACGTCTTATTGGCTTTAGATTGTGCTGCCAGTGAGTTCTACAAGGATGGTAAGTACCACTTGTCAGGCGAAGGTTTGCAGTTGTCTTCAAGCGAATTCTCAGACTACCTTGGCAATTTGGCGGATCAATTCCCAATCGTATCCATTGAAGATGGAATGCATGAGAATGACTGGGATGGATGGGCTGATATTACTCAGAAACTGGGTAAGAAAATCCAATTGGTCGGAGATGATCTGTTCGTTACGAACACGCGTATTCTCAAAGAGGGTATTGAGAAGGGTATTGCTAACTCCATCCTTATCAAGATCAATCAAATTGGTACATTGACAGAGACCTTTGCTGCGATTGAAATGGCTAAGCGTGCTAACTACACTGCTGTGATTTCTCATCGCTCCGGTGAAACCGAAGATAGCACTATTGCTGATATTGCAGTTGGCACAAACGCTGGTCAGATCAAGACAGGTTCTTTGTCGCGTTCTGATCGTATTGCCAAGTACAACCAGTTATTACGTATTGAAGAAGATCTGGGTGATGTTGCTACATACCCAGGAAAATCTGTTTTCTATAACCTGAAACGCTAATAGATAGCCTTTACCTGTCTATGCGTATCGTCATCTACTCTATGCTGCTATTGCTCATTGCAATCCAGTACCCACTGTGGCTGGGTAAGGGTGGATGGCTGAAGGTTTACGAGATGGAAAAGCAGCTCGAGTTGCAGCAGGCTAAAAATAGCCTCCTCAGCTTACGTAATGCCAAACTGACAGGTGATGTTAAGGACTTAAAGGAAGGTACTCGCGCGATTGAAGAGCGGGCTCGTGTTGAGCACGGCATGCTTAAAGAGGGCGAGTTCTTCGTGCAAATTCTGCCAAATGAAAAGTCTGCCTCTAATACAGCTGAGGGCGTGAAGCCAACAACCACCAAGCAGTAACTATCGTTTAATGCCCGCTTGAGGGTGGCCGGGTTGCATCTGCTAGTAAGTCTGTTTTAAAGACTTGTCTGCAATCTACTGCATCAAAGCGATAGGCTTTGGCGCAAAAATCACACTCGGTTTCTACCGCCCCTTGCTCTGCAAGGATGCTTTCCACCTCCTCTTCGCCGAGCATTCTGAGGACATCTGCAACCTTGGCTCGTGAACAACGGCAGCCAAAGCGAACGGAGCGGGGCGGGAAGCTGCGGACACCACTCTCTGCAGATTCTTCTAAAAAAAGACGTCGAAGGATGGTTTCAGGCGAGAGGGATAACAACTCATCGTTGGTAATGGTTTCACCAAGCGTTTGGATTCTGGTCCAGCCCTCAGCGGCAAGTTGAGGGTCAAGATGGGCATGACCACCAGAATCTGGCAGGCGCTGTAACAACAATCCACCAACATGGGTGTCATTGGATGCCAACCATATGCGGGTATCCAATTGTTCGGAGTTCTGCATATATAGAGCAATGGCCTCAGCAGCACTAGTAACGGGCTTAATAACGGTGCCACGATGCTCCTGGAGAGCCACAATGCCTTGATAAGGAGGTTGCCCAGGCTGACGGTCAGATGGATCGAGCGTAATGACAAGCCGCCCCGTATTGTTCGCATCCAATAGTTCGCCCAAGCTTGCATTGGGATCAATACTGTCGGCGTCAACAGAAAGCTTTACCGTAGCCCGCATCGTTAAATCTGACTTACATTCAACCACCAGAAGCTGAATTGGGCCTTTGCTTTGGGCCTGAATAATCAAGGTTCCATCGAACTTGAGGCTGGCGCTTAAGAGAGTGGCTGCGCCCACAAAGTCACCCAAGATACGCCGCACTACAGGGGGGTCGTTACGACGCTCCAAAACGGCCTGCCAGGCACTGCTAATGGAAACAATTTCCCCGCGGACCGGGGCGCCATCACACATAAATACAAGTAATTCGTTCATAAGTGAAAGTATCCACTTTTTTATGAATTCACGTGCTAAACCAAGACATTCAAAGCCAACCTGAGATAATGTCATTTATGAATATACGTACACGTTTCGCCCCCAGTCCAACGGGCTTTATTCATTTGGGCAACCTCCGCAGCGCTTTGTATCCATGGGCTTTTGCTCGTCACAACAAAGGCGACTTCATTTTGCGCATCGAGGATACCGATGTAGAGCGCTCTACCCAGGAAGCGGTCGATGTCATCATTGAGGGTATGGCTTGGCTTGGTCTAGATTTAGATGAAGGCCCGATTTATCAGATGCAACGCATTGATCGTTATCGCGAAGTCGTTAAGCAAATGCTCGATACTGGTCTTGCTTACCCTTGCTATATGAGCGAAGAAGAACTTAATAAGCTGCGCGATCAACAGATGGCGAATAAAGAAAAGCCGCGGTATAACGGTCAGTGGCGCCCTGAACCCGGTAAAACTCTGCCAACAATTCCTGAGGGTGTTTTGCCAGTGATCCGCTTCAAAAATCCGATTGGCGGCTCTGTCTTTTGGGAGGACGCCGTTAAGGGCAAGATTGAAATTAGCAACGATGAGCTTGATGATCTAGTGATTGCTCGTCCTGATGGCACGCCAACTTATAACTTTTGCGTTGTAGTGGATGATCTGGATATGAACATCACTCACGTGATTCGTGGTGATGACCATGTAAACAATACGCCACGTCAAATTAATATCATGAAGGCACTCGGCGGCAATCCGCCGGTGTATGCTCATTTACCCACAGTTCTTAATGACTCTGGTGAAAAAATGAGTAAGCGCAATGGCGCGATGAGTGTTCGTGATTACCAAAAAGCAGGGTACTTGCCTGAAGCTATTCTGAATTACCTAGCAAGGCTAGGTTGGTCCCATGGTGACGCCGAGATTTTCACCAAAGAACAATTTGTAAATTGGTTTGATTTGGATAGCCTTGGCCGATCACCAGCACAACATAATCCTGAAAAGCTGCTTTGGCTCAATCATCAATATATTCAGAATGCAGATTTAACTGCGCTGGCCGAGGCGACTAAACCATTTGCGCATGAACTTGGTATTGATACTGAAAAAGGTCCTAACTTTGTTCAAGTGGTTGGGCTTCTAAAAGATCGGGCGAATACTCTGATTGAAATTGCAGAGGGTGCTAAGCTTTTTTATCTACCAGCACCCGCACATACCGCTGAACAAATCGCAACAAATATACCGCCTGAAGTCATTCCAGCGCTAAAGGATTTGATCGATGCATTTAAAGCCGCTGAGCACACAAAAGCAGCCTATGGTGCAGCTTTTAAAGAAGTGTTAGCCAAACATCAGATCAAAATGCCAGCCTTAGCAATGCCCGTCCGTTACGCCTTATTTGCCACTACACAGACGCCAGCCATTGATTCTGTCTTGGTTGTTTTGGGCAAGGATGAAGCTGTACAAAGGCTTTCCAAGGTCGTCTAATCTTGAATTTGCGTACTCGTACAAAAATAGGATAAAATCTTGGATTGTTTTGAGTGTCTTGTAGATTTTTAGCGAGATTACGGGGGTATAGCTCAGCTGGGAGAGCGCTTGCATGGCA
>NZ_NCFJ01000715.1:0-1093 GCF_002281105.1 Polynucleobacter sp. 35-46-11 | reverse complement strand
TAATGAAAACTGGAAAGTTCATATCGAACGATCAGGAGATCAGGGTAAAACATGGCAGAAGATACCGGTTGATCCTGAAACTGAATTTGGGGTAATTCAACCCAGTATCCTGACTTATCCTGATGGCAGGCTTCAGATCCTTTGCAGAAGTAAGCAGGGTAATGTGATAGAATCCTGGTCGGATGATCAGGGACTTACCTGGAGTAAAATGAAACGCACAGAATTGCTCAATCCTAATTCAGGGACTGATGCGGTAACGTTGAAAAATGGCTCTCAGCTAATTGTTTACAATCCCTTAATTCCCGGAAAAGAATGGTTTAACGGAAGGTTCAAATTGAATGTAGCCCAATCACCGGATGGTAAGAGTTGGACAGACATAATGTTCCTTGAAGATGGCAAAAAGGAGGAATACAGCTACCCTGCGATTATTCAAAGCAGTGATGGAAGAGTGCATATTTCGTACACCTTTGATCGGAAAAATATAAAATACCTTGTAATCGAAAATAAATAATTTATGAGGCGGAATAATTCTATTCAATTTTATCTTTAAACAACTTTTATCTCACATCTCATATCTCAATTACCTACATGAAAAGAAGAGAAATTTTAAAAAGCCTTACCATTCTTCCTTTAGCTGGTGCTATAGGTACAAAAAATGCTGAAGCTGAACCGGCACAAAAATCAGACTGGTCCCCTAAGAAAGTAGCAATTCCAAGTCCATATCCAAGTACTAGTCCTTTATCAGCTTGCATCCGGTCAGGGCACCTGGTATTTATATCTGGAGTTGGTGGCTGGTATGCTGACAGAAGAAAAGAACCGGGTGATATACAGGTGCAGATTAGAAGTGCATTGGAGCATATGAGAACCCTTCTGGAAAAGGCAGGTACTAATATGGGAAATGTTTTAAAGGTGCATATGTCGCTTGCCGAACCAAATAAGAACATTAAGGCGCTTAATGAGGTTTACGGGGAATACTTTCCTGACCCTAAGCCTGTGCGTTCTTATACAGGTTGTAGCCCTGAACATATGGGAAGGGATGGTATTCTGGTTCAGATCGATTGTATCGCTTATATCGACTAATCTTAGTACCATT
>NZ_NCFJ01000103.1:0-6797 GCF_002281105.1 Polynucleobacter sp. 35-46-11 | reverse complement strand
GGCCTGCGATGGTTTTACAATTCGGCCATGACTATTAAATCTGACCACTGGATCCGCCGCATGGGCGAGCAAGGCATGATCAGCCCATTTGAACCTGGGCAGGTCCGCCAAGATGCCGCCGGGCAAAAAATCGTGAGCTATGGCACTTCAAGCTATGGCTATGACATTCGTTGCGCTGATGAGTTCAAGATCTTCACGAACATCAATAGCACTATCGTTGATCCCAAGAATTTCGACGAGCAATCCTTTGTAGATTTCAAGGGCCCAGTTTGTATCATCCCTCCTAATTCTTTTGCCTTGGCAAGAACCGTTGAGTACTTCAAGATTCCACGCAGCGTCTTAACGGTGTGCGTAGGTAAGAGTACATATGCGCGTTGCGGAATTATTGTGAACGTCACTCCATTTGAGCCTGAGTGGGAAGGTTACGTCACACTCGAGTTTTCTAATACGACTCCATTACCTGCAAAAATTTATGCTGGTGAAGGATGTGCACAAGTTTTGTTCTTTGAAAGCGATGAAGTGTGCGGCACATCGTACAAAGATCGTGGCGGTAAGTATCAAGGCCAAGTCGGCGTAACTTTGCCGAAGACTTAATCTATTTAATCGCCGTATTGGCGAATTTAAAGGCTACTCATGAAATTTCGTTTTCCAATCATCATTATTGATGAGGACTTTCGCTCTGAAAATATTTCAGGTTCGGGTATTCGCGACTTAGCGGAAGCCATTGAAAACGAAGGTATGGAGGTGATTGGCTTAACTAGCTATGGAGACCTCACATCCTTTGCGCAGCAGGCCTCCCGCGCCTCTAGCTTTATTGTGTCTATTGATGATGAAGAGTTTGTTTCTGACTCCGAAGACCATGACTTGCCAGCATTAAATAACTTGCGCGCCTTTATTACTGAAGTACGTAAGCGGAATGAAGATATTCCAATCTTCTTATATGGTGAGACTCGTACTTCACGTCATATGCCAAATGACATCTTGCGCGAGTTACATGGTTTCATTCATATGAATGAAGATACGCCAGAGTTTGTGGCGCGTCATATTATTCGTGAAGCAAAGGTGTACCTAGACTCATTGGCGCCGCCATTCTTCCGCGCGCTGACTAATTACGCGTCTGAAGGTTCTTACTCTTGGCATTGCCCGGGCCACTCTGGTGGTGTCGCTTTCTTGAAGAGCCCAGTAGGTCGTATGTTCCATCAATTTTTTGGCGAGAACATGCTCCGCGCTGACGTTTGTAATGCGGTGGAAGAGCTGGGTCAGTTGCTGGATCACACTGGTCCTGTATTGCAAAGTGAGCGCAACGCTGCGCGTATCTTTAATACTGATCATTTGTTCTTTGTAACCAATGGCACATCCACATCAAACAAAATTGTTTGGCACTCTACTGTTGCCCCTGGTGATGTGGTGTTGGTTGACCGTAATTGTCACAAGTCGGTGATTCATTCGATTACGATGATGGGCGCGATTCCTATCTTCTTGATGCCAACCCGTAATCATCTGGGCATTATTGGTCCGATTCCAAAAGAAGAGTTCGAATGGAAGAACATCAAGAAGAAAATTGATGCCAACCCATTCATTAAAGATAAGAACGTAGTGCCACGCGTCATGACGCTAACTCAAAGTACTTATGACGGTATTGTCTATAACGTCGAGATGATTAAAGAGATGCTTGATGGAAAGGTAGACTCATTGCATTTTGATGAAGCTTGGTTGCCGCATGCTGCATTCCACCCTTTTTACAAGGACATGCACGCAATCGGCGCAGATCGCAAGCGCACCAAAAAGAGTTTGATGTTTGCTACCCAATCAACTCATAAGTTATTGGCCGGCCTCTCTCAAGCTTCGCAAGTATTGGTGCAGGATGCAGAAGAGCACAAGCTCGATCGCGACTGCTTCAATGAAGCCTACTTAATGCATACCTCGACCAGCCCGCAGTACGCCATCATTGCCTCTTGCGATGTGTCTGCCGCCATGATGGAAGCTCCTGGGGGTACAACATTAGTGGAAGAATCCATCGCAGAGGCAATGGATTTTCGTCGTGCAATGCGCGAAGTAGATGATAAGTTTGGTGCAGACTGGTGGTTTAAGGTCTGGGGCCCAGATCATTTAACTGAAGAAGGCATTGGCGAGCGTTCAGATTGGATTCTGGAGCCCAATGCAAGCTGGCATGATTTTGGTAATGTTGCCAAAGATTTCAATATGCTTGACCCCATCAAGGCGACTGTAGTGACGCCTGGTTTGGATGTTGAGGGCAACTTTGGTTCTATGGGTATCCCAGCAAGTATTGTTACTAAGTACTTGGCTGAGCACGGCGTGATCGTAGAGAAGTGCGGCTTGTACTCCTTCTTCATCATGTTTACCATTGGTATTACTAAAGGCCGTTGGAATACTTTGGTGACCGAGCTACAGCAATTTAAAGATCACTTTGATAAGAATGCCCCACTGTGGAAAGTGCTCCCAGAGTTTGTCGCTAAACATCCTCGCTATGAGCGGGTTGGTCTTAAAGACATCTGCCAGCAAATTCATGAGTTCTACAAGAGTCGCAATGTCGCTCGCATGACGACTGAGATGTACACCTCAGACATGGTGCCGGCAATGATGCCTTCAGAAGCTTGGGCGAAGATGGCGCATAAAAAAGTAGATCGTGTTCCCTTGGATCAATTAGAAGATCGGATTACCGCAATGCTGGTAACTCCATATCCTCCAGGTATTCCGCTTCTTATCCCGGGCGAGCGCTTCAATAAACGCATCATTGACTATCTCTACTTTGCTCGTGACTTCAATGAGCGCTTCCCAGGCTTTGAGACCGATATTCACGGCCTGGTTAAAGGGGATATCGATGGCCGTAGTGAGTACTACGTTGATTGTGTAAGGCAGGAGCCTGATATCACTCTATGACCTCTTTCAGGTGATAAACACTCTTAATACCCTGCTTTTGCAGGGTATTTTTTTATCCTGGAATATATTTATATACAGCTGTACTATGCGCAATCTAAATTGGAGGCTGTAATGCGAGTTATTCATTTTTCTGATGCAATGCAACGGCTACATCAAGTGATAAATCAAGTTACGAATGATTGTGAAGTGACTATTATTTATTGCGAGGGCGGGGAAGCTGCTGTTTTTATGCCAAAGAATAAATACTGCAGCGTTATGGAGACACTACATTTATTAAAATCTCCGGCCAACGTAAAGCACCTCGATAGGTCTTTATCTCAATATCGCAAAGGCCAAATAGAGTAAGCGCTTGGCCTACTATTTTCCTGGCTTATCTATTTGAAAGACTACCGGCGCATCTTCATCAACCTTATTTGTTGCCGCATCAGGCTTGGATTCATCGGCACTCGTGAAGTTAAATTCTTGACTCTGGACCACTGCCGCCGGCTTATCTAAGAAGGTGGTGACTAGTGCTGGGAATGCCGCTACAAGCACCACCATGATGAGTTGTAGGACAACCCAAGGTAATGCCCCCCAATAGATGTCACTACTCTTGACTTCTTTCGGTGCTACCCCACGAAGATAGAACAGCGCAAATCCAAACGGTGGATGCATAAATGAGGTTTGCATATTCACGCAAAGCATGACGCCAAACCATACCAGTGCAGCACTGGCTGCGGCCTGGGGATTGCCATTCATAGAGGCAAGTAGAACTGGTGCAAGTAGTTTGACTGCCACAGGCGCTAACAAAGGCACAACGATGAAGGCGATTTCAAAGAAGTCCAAGAAGAAAGCCAAAAAGAATACAAATAGATTCACAAGCACTAAGAAGCCAACCCATCCACCTGGCAGATTGGAAAACAATTCTTCAACCCAGTGGCCGCCATCAACACCTTGGAAGACAACCGAGAAGCAAGTGGAGCCAATCAAGATGAAGACCACCATGGCAGTGATGCGCATCGTGTTTTGATAGGCCTCTTGAATCAATCCTTTGAGATTGGGGATGCTGGCCCTGCGTATCCAGGCTAAAAGCAATGCACCCATCGCACCCATGGCGCCTGACTCGGTTGGAGTGGCAATGCCAGTCATGATGGTTCCCAGTACCAAGAAAATCAGTACTGCCGAGGGAATGATTCCCAAGAGGCATTTTTTCCAGAGTGCCCAGCCTGTGAGGGTGAGTTCGTTCTCAGGGGCGGCGGGTAGATAGTCGGGTCTAAAGCGAGCAAGGAAGAATGTGTAAAGAGCAAAAAGAGCAATTTGTAAAAGAGATGGACCCCAAGCACCAAGATACATACTGCCAACATCGGCACTCCCGCTCTGGGTTTTGAGCTGGTCAGCCAGGACAATCAGCACTAAAGAGGGTGGCACTAGTTGGGTAATGGTTCCAGAAGCCGCTAAAACGCCCGTAGCGTAGCGCATGTTGTAGCCGTAGCGCGTCATCACAGGGAGGGAGATCATCGCCATAGCGATCACCTGAGCAGCCACAGTACCGGTTATCGCCCCGAGAATGAATCCGACAATAATGACTGAGTAACCCAGACCCCCGCGAATGCGCCCAAAGAGCTGACCCATGGAGTCCAGCATTTCTTCTGCAAGACCGCAGCGCTCCAGAATGGCACCCATAAAAGTAAAAAAGGGAATTGCTAGCAGTAGGTCGTTAGCAAGGACGCTACCAAAGATGCGCTGAGGAATGGCCTGCAAAAAAGGCATGCCAAAGAAATTCTCAGTAATCGCTATGCCAGCAAAAAATAATCCCGCAGCCATTAAAGAAAAGGCTACTGGAAGGCCGATCAACATAAACACAATTAATCCACCAAACATCAGTGGCGGCATCCATTCAAGCGGAATCATTGCATGGGCTTTTCATAATGGAGATCGGCTACAGGCAATGTTTCTTTACCTTTGATTACGCCAATGCGTTTAATGATTTCCGATAAGCCTTGCAGGCTCAACATAAAGAAACCAAAAGGCACAATAAATTTAATGGGGTAGCGTGACAAACCACCTGCATTGAGCGAATGCTCTGAGACTAACCATGAGGGATAAAACAAAGTAGTCCACGATAGCCAAGTAAACAGAATGCAGGCCGGCATTAAAAAGACAATCAAACCAAAGAGGTCAATATAAATACGTCCGCGATCAGAAACCTGCGAGTAAATTAAATCGACTCGAACATGTTCATTGCGTTTGAGGGTATATGCGGCACCCAGCATTACGGCAGCAGCAAAGAGGTACCACTGCAATTCTAGCGGCCAGTTGTTACTAATATCCAGGCTATAGCGGAGTAGTGCATTGAGAGCTGATATTACGCAAGACAGCAAGATCATGATGCTGGCTGCTTTGCCCAAGAATTGATTTAGACGGTCAATTCCTGTTGAGAGCGTTCCCCAAAAGCCCATGCAGTTTAGAGATCTGCACGACCCCGTTTAATTGCAGCAAGCACTTGCGCTGGAGCAGTACCGCCAGCATGTTGACGAGAATTTACAGAGCCATCTACCGTTAAGAGGGCAAAGACATCATCACCCATGAGTTCAGGGCGATTATCTAAGCCACAGGCAAAGCGTAATTCAGACAGAGTGAGATCGGTAAGCATGCAGTTACGACCAACGCAGGCTTTAACAGCGTGAGCTACGGCCTCATGAGCATCGCGGAAAGCCAAACCTTTTTTGACCAAGTAATCAGCTAAGTCAGTTGCAGTGGCGAAACCTTCTTCAGCGGCAGCCTTCATTACATCTGCTTTCACCTGAATATGTGGGACCATATCAGCGAAGATACGCAATGTATCTTGCACGGTATCAACAGCATCAAACAGAGGCTCTTTATCTTCCTGGTTATCTTTGTTGTATGCCAGTGGCTGACTCTTCATCAAGGTTAATAAAGAGATTAAGTCGCCGTATACACGACCCGTTTTACCACGCGCCAATTCTGGTACATCTGGATTCTTTTTCTGCGGCATGATGGAGCTTCCAGTGCAGAAACGATCTGGTAAATCAATAAAGCCAAAGCGTGGGCTGAGCCAAAGCACAAGCTCTTCAGATAAGCGAGATACGTGCATCATCAAGATGGAAGCAAAAGCACAGAACTCAATCGCAAAGTCACGATCAGATACTGCATCAAGCGAGTTATTGCAGATGCCATCAAAACCAAGAGTCTTGGCAACTTGCTCGCGATCAATTGGGTAGGTGGTTCCGGCTAATGCAGCAGCACCAAGCGGCAGACGATTAAAGCGAGCACGAAGATCAGCCAAGCGGCTAGCATCACGGCTAAACATTTCGTAATAAGCCATTAAGTGATGGCCAAAAGTAATGGGTTGCGCTACTTGCAGGTGAGTGTGGCCAGGCATGATCGTGGCAGAGTGGGTCTCCGCAAGATCCAGCAAAGCAATACGCAAGGTTTTGAGGGTGGCTGCAATTTGATCCACGCTATCACGCAACCACAGACGTAAATCCGTGGCGACTTGGTCATTCCGTGAACGACCAGTGTGAAGGCGCTTTCCGGCATCGCCGACTAATTCCGTGAGGCGAGCTTCAATATTCAGATGGACATCCTCAAGAGCGAGTTGCCAGTTAAATTCACCAGCCTCAATTTCGCCCTTAATCTGAGCCATACCCTTTTGAATATCCGCTAAATCTTGCGCGCTAATAATCTTTTGGGTGGCCAGCATCTCAGCGTGAGCCAAAGATCCAGCAATGTCGACTAAGGCAAAACGTTGATCAAAGCCAATGGAGGCGGTATAACGCTGAACTAGTTCGTCAACGGGTTCGTTAAAACGGGCCGACCAAGCTTGGGCTTTGTTGGCAAGGGAATTTTTTGATGAGCTCATAAACGCAGTATATTGGTGTAGGTCTTTGATTATT
>NZ_NCFJ01000714.1:0-1095 GCF_002281105.1 Polynucleobacter sp. 35-46-11 | reverse complement strand
GCAAGGTTATAGGCCAGCTATGGCTCGTGTTCGCTCCGGAGAACTTCCTTGGACCAAGATTGATGATCTGCACCGCATGATCCTAGATGATGTTCTCAAGACCTTCAAAATCAATTCTTTATCTGAAGCGCAAATACAAGACCTCAATCTAGTCTGGCACCGCCTTACTCCTTGGCCAGAGGCTGTCGAAGGCCTACACAAGCTGAAAAGTCAGTTCACAATCGTGACTCTTTCCAACGGAAATCTGGGCTTATTAGCCAACATGGCTAAAAACGCCGGGCTACCCTGGGACCTCATTCTTTCCGCCGAGGTATTTCGCCACTACAAGCCGGATCCAGAAACCTATCTAGGAGTGGCGGAGACCTTTAACATTAGACCGGAAGAGGTCATACTGGTTGCAGCACATAAAGATGATTTAGAAGCCGCCCATGCCTGTGGACTACAAACGGCTTTTATTGAACGTCCAATGGAGTTTGGCAAAAATCATCTTCGAAATGATCTACATGTGGAGCAATTTACTAACTATCACGCAAAAGACTTTCTAGATCTTGCGCGCCAGCTAAACGCATAAGATCTAGTTTGGCATTAAACGTATTCAGCAACCTCTACGAGGTTATTGTCTGGGTCACGCAAGTAGACAGAACGAATCGGTCCAAGAGCACCACGTCTAGGCACTGGACCAACATCAATTGCAACGCCATTGCTCTGAAGATGAAAAATGAAGTCATCCAAGGGGATCGCTGAAATCAGGCAAAAGTCACCAGAGCCAATCGTAGGAACTTTGGCTTTTGTAGGCGTTTCTGTATCTTTATCTTGAAGATTAATTTTTAATTGCCCAAAGCGCAATGAATAACGGGGCTGACCTTCTGGCCCAGTAAAAAACTCTCGCTCAAACCCTAAAGCTTTTTCATACCACTGTGTAGTGCGCTCAATATCTGTAACAGTTAGGACAATATGATCAATGCGATCGATAATATTTTTCAAAGCAGTCTCCAAGATGATTGGCAATCATTAATAAAATTGCTCGATTCATCATACCGAAGAATTTACAGATTTGCCTAGACTGAGGTCTTAGAGATAAAGAATGCCTTGGGT
>NZ_NCFJ01000713.1:0-1095 GCF_002281105.1 Polynucleobacter sp. 35-46-11 | reverse complement strand
CTCTAAAAAGCTTCGCACTGAAATTGCTGCCCGCGGCGCTATTGTTACTGCTAAAGATCGACGTCCAGGCCTAGCGGTTATTGTCGTTGGCGATAATCCCGCCAGCCAGGTTTATGTTCGCAATAAGGTGAAGGCCTGTGAAGATGTTGGTTTTCATTCAGTCCTAGAGCGCTATTCGGTTGACCTTGGTGAAGAAGAATTACTAGCCCGTATTGCCACCCTAAACGCTGACCCTGCTATACATGGCATTTTGGTACAGCTCCCCTTGCCAGAACATATTGCCTCTGAAAGAGTTCTAGAAGCCATTGCCCCGGAAAAAGACGTCGATGGCTTTCATGTTGCCAATGCTGGCGCTCTGATGGTTGGTCAACCTGAGTTCAAGCCTTGTACACCTTATGGCTGCATGAAGATTCTAGAAAGCATTGACTATCCCATACGTGGTGCACGCGCGGTGATTGTGGGCGCCTCCAATATTGTCGGCAAACCAATGGCGATGCTCCTTTTACAAGCAGGCGCTACAGTAACCATTTGCAATAGTAAAACCAGAGATCTCGCTCATCACACCAAGGATGCCGATATTTTGGTTGTAGCTACTGGTAAACCTAAAATGATCACGGGCGATATGGTCAAGCATGGTGCAGTGGTGATTGACGTTGGCATTAACCGACTACCAGATGGTAAGTTATGCGGTGACGTTGATTTTGATGCTGCTCAATACGTTGCCGGCTGGATTACACCAGTTCCAGGAGGTGTTGGACCCATGACTATCACGATGCTCATGATGAACACCCTTGAAGCCGCTGAAAAGGCAGCCAAGCTCTAGTCTTTTGATCCGCGGGTTTTGAATTCTCGGCAAAAAATTGTGCAGTCCATTAAGCTAGAGGGATGACACATGCTACCCATAAAACCCCTTCTGCTGAACTCGCAAAAAATCCTTTAATTTCTTTTGGTCGTGGCATTGCCCATTACCGGGAAATCAATCCCGCTCACATTAAGCCAGCCATTGAGTTCTTGCTTGAAAATGCTCAGCTTGCGGTTGATCATGCCGTTGATCCCAGTACGCCCGCACACTGGAATGATCTTGCCGAACCATTA
>NZ_NCFJ01000712.1:0-1097 GCF_002281105.1 Polynucleobacter sp. 35-46-11 | reverse complement strand
GGTGCTCCGGTGCGCTTCGTCGCAAATTATAAGATCAAAGTCAGCAAGCCCATGATGGTGTTGGGCTTGGTGAATAACGTCAATTGAATGGTAGGTGCTGAACACCACGCTCATGTGGTCAGCATCATGTCGCTTCAGCATTTCCGTCGCTAAGCGTGCTGGTTCCGTGGTCGCCGGGTAGCGCAGTTCATGGGCTATCGTTTGAACAGCATCATCTTCCGGCATGCCCTTTGTCCGCTTCTTGCCGACCTCGCTATCAGAACACACTGCAAAGCTATGGAGAGGGGTTATGCTTTCTTGTGTCCATTCACTTAGGGTCTGGGATAGAAGTGAAAGGCTGGGCACCAGAAAGAGCACACGCTTGCCTGGACCAGCCTGTGCCTCGGCGATTTTGAGGCTGGCAAATGTTTTGCCCGTGCCGCATGCCATAATCAGCTTACCGCGATCTGCGCTTTTGAACCCAGCCAAAGTGGCGGTTAGAGCTGTCTGCTGATGGTCTCGCAGGGTCTTTTTGGGCTTTATGGACGGGGTGACTTTGGGCTGGTATTTTGCCCAATCGATCTGGCTGTTTTCCAGGTCATGCAGGTCAATTTTACTTATCGGTGTTTGCTGGTCTTGAAGCGCATTTTCGGCGTGTTCGGTCCAGTAATTGGTGGTGCTAACGATAATGCGGTGGGTAAACGGCTTTTTGCCGGAAGCGGTAAAAAAACTGTCTATATCCTCTTTCCGCAGCTTGTAGCTTTCAGCATACAGCTTGCACTGGATGGCATGGTATTCCTCGGTGCCACGCGTTTTAGCAACCAGGTCAATACCAGCGTCTCTGCGGTCCAACCCCTGGATTTCAGCCCATTGTCCATAGGTCCAGACATCGCTGTAGAGGTCTTTATAGGTCGCCTCATTGCGAAGGTAGCAGACGATCAAATCCTCGAAATAGGTGCCTTTCTCGCGTTCTGTAACGGCTGCTTGGCGATAGGTATCTAAAAGCTGGCTAAGGGCTGTCATCGACTGTGAGGCTTCCCGAATCTTTGCCAAGCGACTCCCGCTGGCGTTGTGTTAACCTTACTTGGTCTTGAAAATTGGGCAACATTGCTGACGGC
>NZ_NCFJ01000711.1:0-1102 GCF_002281105.1 Polynucleobacter sp. 35-46-11 | reverse complement strand
ATCAAACCCGTCAGCATTCGCTTAGCACTGCAAGTGTTAACCGTTTTGTACCTCGTAGCCTGTGCGGCTTATGCCGTACAAATTTTGTGGAAAGTGTAATTTAATGACTGCGATTAAAAAAGTACTGCCACGCCGTCGTTTTGATGCGGTGATTATTGGTGCCGGTGGTTCCGGTATGCGCGCTTCTTTGCAACTAGCAGAAGCTGGATTAAATGTTGCGGTATTGACTAAAGTATTCCCAACGCGCTCTCATACTGTTGCAGCGCAGGGTGGTATTGGTGCTTCATTAGGCAATATGAGTGAAGATAATTGGCACTATCACTTTTACGACACCATTAAAGGCTCTGACTGGTTGGGCGATCAGGACGTGATTGAGTTCATGTGCCGTGAAGCGCCGAAGGTAGTTTATGAGTTAGAGCATTTTGGTATGCCATTTGACCGCAATCCAGATGGCACAATTTATCAGCGCCCATTTGGCGGACATACTGCGAACTATGGTGAGAAACCTGTTCAACGTGCCTGTGCCGCTGCTGACCGAACAGGTCATGCCATGTTGCATACCCTATACCAGCGCAATGTCCGTGCAAAAACCAATTTCTTCGTAGAGTGGCTTGCCTTGGACTTGATTCGCGATGACGCGGGTGATGTGGTGGGCGTGACCGCCTTAGAGATGGAAACCGGTGAGGTTTATATCCTGGAAGCCAAAGTTGTCATGATGGCTACTGGCGGTGCTGGCCGTATTTGGGATGCATCGACTAATGCATTCATCAATACTGGTGACGGTATGGGTCTTGCAGCTCGCGCAGGCATACCATTGGAAGATATGGAGTTCTGGCAATTTCACCCAACTGGCGTAGCCGGTGCTGGTGTTTTGCTGACAGAAGGTTGCCGTGGTGAAGGCGGCATTTTGCGCAATAAAGATGGTGAGCGTTTCATGGAGCGCTATGCGCCAACCTATAAAGATTTAGCACCACGTGACTTCGTTTCTCGTTGTATGGATCAAGAGATTAAAGAAGGTCGCGGTTGCGGTCCTAATGGCGACTATGTTGTGCTTGATCTGACGCATATCGGCGCTGAGACCATTATGAAACGTTTGCCATCC